>NZ_WIVR01000013.1:0-98286 GCF_009600525.1 Pseudomonas sp. FSL R10-1350 | reverse complement strand
GCGCTTGGGCGGCCCGTAGCGGGTTGCGCCCGCTGCGCCGCATGAGCGCGATTGCTGGCAGCGTGTCAGCCGACTCGCTGAATGCACGCCTGCCCCACGCGCAGATGCCGCCCGAACTGGCGGAGCTGGCGATCGCCTTCAACGCCATGCTGGAACGGCTGGATGACTCTTTTCAGCGCCTGTCGGCGTTCTCCGCCGACATTGCCCATGAACTGCGCACGCCGCTGTCCAACGTGCTGACGCACACCCAAGTCACCCTGACCCGGCCGCGAGACATCGAAGCTTACAAAGAGGCGCTTCACAGCAACCTTGAAGAGCTGCAATGGATGGCCCAACTGGTCAACGACATGCTGTACCTGGCCAAAGCCGACCACGGCTTGCTGACCCCGCACCGCGAGCCCCTGGAGCTGGCCAATGAAGTGGATTCGCTACTGGAGTTTTATGCGCTGCTGGCCGAAGACTCACAGATCGAACTGACCCGCGAAGGCCGCGCCCAGATCGCCGGAGACCGCAGCATGTTGCGGCGCGCCCTTTCTAACCTGCTGGATAACGCCTTGCGTTACACACCGACTGGCGGGGCGATCAAGGTGGTGATCAGCGAAGCGGCGGCTGCTGTGCGCATCAGCCTGTCCAACCCCGGCCCCGGGGTCAGTGCCGAATTATTGCCGCGCTTGTTTGACCGTTTTTACCGCGCCGACCCGGCGCGCAGCGAAGGCAGTAGTGAGCATGCAGGGTTGGGGTTGGCCATCACCCAATCGATCATTCGCGCCCATGGCGGGCAGATCAGGTGTGAATCGCAGGAAGGCTGGACACAGTTTGTGATTGAGTTGCCACGCAACACCTGACCCACCCTGTAGGAGCGAGCTCGTCTCGCGATCTTTTGATCTTTAAAAGATCGCGAGGCAAGCTCGCTCCTACAATCAGGAATACCGCAACGCGTGTGCAGGCTCGATCTTGGCCGCGCGGTAGGCCGGGTACAACGTCGCCAGAAAGCTCAACAAAAAGCCCGCGCCGCAGATCAACGCAACGTCACCACCTTGCAGCTCCGACGGCAGGTTGCTGACGAAGTACACGTCCGAGCTGAAAATATGTTGCCCGGAAATCCGCTCGATCCAGCCCACCAGCTCGCTGACATTCAAGGCGGCAATCACGCCCAGTACACCGCCGATCAAGGTGCCGACGATGCCGATTACTGTTCCCTGCACCATGAAAATCGCCATGATCTGACGTGGTGTCGCGCCGATGGTGCGCAAGATCGCGATGTCCGCGCCCTTGTCGTTCACCACCATGATCAAGGTGGCGATGATGTTGAACGCCGCCACGGCGACAATCATCAGCAGCAACAGACCGATCATGGTTTTTTCCATTTTCATGGCGCTGAACAGGCTGCCCTGGGTGTGGGTCCAGTCATCGGCCTTGTAGTCCGCGCCCAGCCCGGCAGCAATTTGCTGCGACACTTTTGGCGCTGCGTACAAGTCTTTGACCGCAAGGCGTACGCTCTGCACCTGGTTTGGCTGCCAATGCTGAATGGTCGCAGCATCGGCCATGTTCACCAGGCCCATCGAACCATCCAGTTCAGCGCCGACCTTGAAGATGCCGACCACGTTCAGGCGCTGCAAGCGTGGAGTAATCCCGCCGGGAGCAGTACTGGCCTCGGGTACGATCAAGGTGATTTTGTCACCGACGCTCAAACGAAAACGCCGCGCCGTGATATCACCCAGCACAACGCCGAACTCGCCCGGCTTAAGGTCTTCAAGTTTGCCCTGCACGATGTGCTTGGCGACGATGGACACCTGCCCTTCCAATGCCGGATCCACACCGCTGATCTGGATCGGTTGCATTGAGCCTTTGTACGACAACATGCCGTCCATCTCGGTAAACGGCACAGCCGCCGTGACTTCCGGGTTTTTCATCGCCGCTTCGGCCACCGGACGCCAGTCATCGATCGGCTTGACGCCAACGATGGTTGCGTGCGGCACCATGCCGAGGATGCGGTTACTCATTTCGCGCTGAAAACCGTTCATCACCGACAACACCACGATCATCGCCAGCACGCCCAGGGCGAGGCCGATCATCGAGGTCATGGAGATAAACGAAACAAAACGATTGCGGCGCTTGGCGCGGGTATAGCGCGTGCCGATAAAAATCGATAACGGTCTGAACATTCGCGGGCACCGTATAAAAATAAAAGGCCCGACGCCGTGATTCAGCGTCGGGCTTGGCCGATCAAATCGCGGTCAGGCGACCTTCTTGAAGGTGCAACACGCGATCCATCTGCCGGGCCAGGTTCATGTCGTGGGTCACCACCAGGAACGCGGTGCGCATCGAGGTGCTGAGTTCCAGCATCAAATCCTGAATGCCTTGGGCGGTGTGCGAGTCGAGGTTACCGGTGGGCTCGTCGAGCATCACCAGCCCCGGCTTGTTCACCAGTGCACGGGCAATTGCCACACGCTGACGTTCACCACCGGACAGCTCGGCGGGCTTGTGCTCCAGCCGATGGCCCAGGCCAACACGAGTCAGCAACGCTGTGGCACGCTCGCGCGCCTCCGGGATCGGGGTTTTGCCGATCAACAGCGGCATGCACACGTTCTCAAGTGCGGTGAACTCCGGCAGCAAGTGGTGGAACTGGTACACAAAGCCCAGCGAGCGGTTACGCAGCAGGCCACGGGCCTTTTCGCCCAGTGCCGACAACTCTTCGCCCGCCAGCCACACGCTACCGGTGGTCGGGGTATCGAGGCCGCCGAGCAGGTTCAGCAAAGTACTTTTACCCGAGCCCGAAGTACCGACAATCGCCACGCGCTCACCCGGGTGCAGCTCTAACTGCAAGCCCGATAACACCACCACCGACTCCGGGCCTTCCTCGTAGGCCTTGCCCAGGTCGCGGCAACTCAACACTGCTTGATCTTTCATGCCCAACTCACTCATAACGAAGCGCCTGCGCAGGCTGGGTGCGCGCAGCACGCCAGGCCGGGTACAAGGTCGCGAGGAAACTCAGAACCAACGCCGCACCGCACACCATCAACACATCCTGCGCCTGCAATTGCGACGGCAGGTAGTCGATGAAGTACACGTCAGCATTGAGAAACTTGTGACCGATCAGGCCTTCGAGGGCCGAGATCGCAGCGCTCACATTCAGCGCGGCAAGGATACCCACCACCGCGCCGATGGCCGTGCCGACCACGCCAATCACCGTGCCCTGCACCATAAAGATGGCCATGATGGTGCCCGGTGTCGCGCCCAAGGTACGCAGAATGGCGATGTCGCCTTTCTTGTCATTGACCACCATCACCAGCGTGGAAATGATGTTGAACGCAGCTACGGCCACGATCAGCAACAGCAGCAGGCCGATCATGGCTTTTTCCATGCGGATGGCCTGGTACAGGTTGCCGTGGGTACGGGTCCAGTCACGGGCGTAATAGCTGTCACCCAAATGCTGGGCGATTTCCCACGCGCCGCGCGGGGCCTCGAACAAATCACCGAACTTGAGGCGCAAGCCCTGTACCTGGTCAGGCTTCCAGCGCTGCATGCGCGCCAGGTCCTGCAAATTGGTCAGACCGAGGTAGCCGTCGATCTCGCCCGCGCCGACATGGAAAATGCCCTGCACGGTGAAGCGTTTCATGCGCGGGAACATGCCGGCCGGGGTCACAGACACTTCCGGGGCCACGAAGGTCAGCTTGTCGCCCACACCCACGCCCAGCGCTTTGGCGGCCTTGTCACCAATAATGATGCCGAAGCTGCCGGGGGTCAGGGAGTCGAGCTGCCCCTCCTGCATGAAGTGATCGATGATCGAGACTTTGCGCTCCTGCACCGGGTCGATAGCATTGAGCAGCACTTTCTGCACATTGCCATCGTGGGTCAGCAACCCCTGCATCTGGGTGAACGGCGCAACCGCCTCCACTTTCGGGTTTTGCTGGACCTTGGCGGCCAGGCTTTGCCAGTCTGTGATCGGTTGATCGCCGACGATGGTCGCGTGGGGCACCATGCCCAGCACGCGGGTGCGCATCTCATGATCGAAGCCGTTCATCACCGAAAGCACGACAATCATCACGACCACGCCAAGGGCGAGCCCGATCATTGAAGTCAGGGAAATGAACGACACAAAATGATTGCGACGCTTTGCACGGGTATAACGCGTGCCAATAAATACGAAGAGAGGTCTGAACATGTCGGGGCTTGTTCTGGGGAAAAGAAGGCGTCCTTGTGGCGGGGCCTGATAAGCAGCTTTACACTCTGACCACAGCCGCCATCATGGGTTCGCCATGTCGACATTAGATGAAGCAAATCGCCGCGAATACTACCGTATCGAGGATGTGATCGCACTGGAAATCACCCCACTGTCGGCCGCCGAGGTCGACAGCGGTAAAGTGTTGCAGGATGCATCTCCGCTCTTCAATTTGCTCAGTGAACTGCACCTCAGCGAATTCGAGTCCCAACACCTGTTGCGCCAGATCAGCGAGCGCGACCGCACGCTGTCCAGCTACCTTAAAACCCTGAACAAACGCGTCGATCTGCTCAGCCAGATCGTCGCGCAAACGGTGCTGGGTAAGGTCGGCGAACTGCAACCGGTCACGCTGTCCGAAGGCGGTATCGACTTTCACCACCCGCAGGCGTACCCGGTTGATAGCCATGTATCGGTCAAGCTGGTGTTGATGCCGCAAGCCTTGGGGTTGTTGCTGCGCGCCCGGATCGTTGAATGCCGGGCCGACGCCGGGCGTTTTTGGATAGCAACAGAATTTGAAGCACTGAGCGAAACCCAGCGCCAATTGCTGGCACGCCATATTTTGCAAAAACAGGCTCAGGCGCGGCGACTGGCGCGCGACTTAGACGATCCAACGACCGAGTAAGCCCTCAACGGGCTCTCTGTAGACGCAGTGAATGCTGCATAAAGGAGCAATTGTGACCCTGATTTATGGCCATCGCGGCGCCAAAGGCGAAGCACCGGAAAACACCCTTGCCAGCTTTGAGCAATGCCTCAAGCACGGCGTTCGTCGTTGCGAACTGGATTTGCACTTGTCCAAAGATGGCGAGTTGATGGTGATCCACGACCCGACCCTCAAACGCACCACCGACCGACGCGGCAAGGTGATTGAACAGACCGCTGCCGACCTGGTGACCTATGACGCACGCAAAGGCGGCCCGGGCTGGGTACATCCGTGCCCGATCCCGCGTCTGGAAGAACTGTTTGAAAAGTGCAACTTTGAGCACTGGCAACTGGAAGTCAAAAGCGCCTCGCGCACCCGCGCTGCCACCACCGTGCTGGCGATCCGCGAAATGGCTGAACGCCATGGCCTGATGGACAAAGTCACCGTCACCTCCAGCTCGCGAGAAGTGCTCAAGGCCGCGTTGGAGCTGACCCCGGACCTGTCACGCGGCCTGGTAGCCGAGTACGCCTGGCTCGACCCTCTGAAGGTCGCCCAGAATTACGGTTGCGAGATGCTGGCGTTGAACTGGACACTCTGCACGCCTGAACGTCTGGCCAAAGCTCAGCGCCAGGGGTTGCATGTGTCGGTGTGGACAGTCAACGAGCCTGCACTGATGCGCAGACTCGCTGATTTCGGCGTCGACAGCCTGATTACAGACTTTCCCGGTTTGGCCACTGCCACCCTTGGGAATGGCTGAAATCGGTCTCCCCGACCGGCTCAGGCCACCGGCCGGAGCCGCTTAAAAAAGCCGGTTGAGGCCATCGTAAGCGGCTACCCGATAGGCTTCGGCCATGGTCGGGTAGTTGAACGTGGTGTTCACGAAGTACTTCAGGGTGTTCAGTTCGCCCGGCTGGTTCATGATCGCCTGACCGATATGCACGATCTCTGAAGCCTGATAACCGAAGCAGTGAACGCCCAGCACTTCAAGGGTTTCGCGATGGAACAGGATTTTCAGCATGCCCTGAGGCTCGCCGGCAATCTGTGCACGCGCCATGCTCTTGAAGAACGCCTTGCCCACTTCGTACGGTACTTTGGCCTGGGTCAGCTCCTGCTCGTTCTTGCCGATCGAGCTGATCTCCGGAATGGTGTAAATACCGGTCGGCACGTCGTTGACGAAGCGCCAGCTGCCATTGTCGACAATGCTGCCGGCGGCTGAACGGCCCTGGTCGTGAGCGGCACTGGCCAGGCTTGGCCAGCCGATCACATCGCCTGCGGCGTAGATGTTCGGCACGTCGGTGCGGTAGTTTTCATCCACATGCACCTGGCCACGGCCATTGGCCTTGAGGCCGACGTTTTCCAGGCCCAGTTGGTCGGTGTTACCGGTACGGCCGTTGCACCAGAGCAAGGCGTCTGCCTTGATCTTTTTGCCGGACTTGAGGTGCAGGATCACACCGTTTTCAACACCTTCAACCCGCTCGTACTCTTCATTGTGGCGAACAGTCACGTTGTTGTTGCTGAAGTGGTAGCTCAAGGCCTGGGAGATTTCGGCGTCGAGGAAGCTGAGCAATTGCCCACGGTTGTCGACCAGCTCAACCAGCACACCCAAGCCACTGAAAATCGAAGCGTATTCGCAACCGATCACGCCAGCGCCGTAAATGATCAACTTGCGCGGGGTGTGGCCCAGGCTGAGGATGGTGTCGCTATCGTAGATACGCGAGTGGGTGAAATCGATATCGGCCGGGCGATAAGGACGCGAGCCGGTGGCGATAATGATTTGCTTGGCGATCAGGGTTTCAACCACGCCGTTAGGGCATACCACCTGAATGGACTGTTCGTCGTTGAAGCTGCCGATACCGAAGAACAGGTCAACGCGGTTGCGCGCGTAGTAACCGGTGCGCGAAGCCACTTGCTTGGAAATGACTTTTTCAGCGCTTTTAAGCACGTCCGGGAACGAGAACCAACGCGGCTCACCAATGGCCCGGAACATCGGGTTGGTGTTGAACTGCATGATCTGGCGAACCGAGTGACGCAAGGCTTTGGACGGGATCGTGCCCAAGTGCGTGCAGTTGCCGCCGACCTGGCGCCGGCTGTCGACCATTGCTACCTTGCGCCCTGCTTTAGCGGCGTTCATTGCCGCGCCTTCTCCTGCAGGGCCAGAGCCCAGTACCACTACATCGTAGTTGTAGACAGCCATGCGTACTCCTCAGAACAGGCCGTGGCACCGCTTTGGGCACCTACGGCTAAATCATGTCGCGGCCAGCGCCATGAAGGATCAAAACGTGGGGCACAGTCTATAGAAGCCTGACCGCGGCGAACATTAACCCTTGGTCTTGTCGTAGGCTAATTTTGTCTGCACTACATCACCGTTTGCATTTCACCCTCATGTCAGCCTCGCCAAAAGCAGCCCTCGCTGTAAAACGCGAGAGCTGTGATGCACGTAATGTTGCGTTCATCTTGTGCGCTAAAGATCATCAAAAGACCAAAATCCGCCGGAGCATCTCGCTCACCCCGCCAGGATTAATTAAAAAAAATCGCTAGCCTTTGCAGGCCCAAAGCCCTTGAATCCGACGCGCAACAGCAACAAAAGTTGCCTGGACGGCTTGATACACATATCGTTACAAAACTGTTTTGTACAACGGCGTGCGCCTTGATCTTGCAGTGTGGACAAGCAACAAACATGGATTACGCATAAAACAGATAACAGCGGGTGATTTCTGATGGCCTCCAGTACAGGCAAAGGCAAAGCGATTTTTCGCGTTGTCAGCGGCAACTTTCTCGAAATGTTCGACTTCATGGTCTTTGGCTTTTACGCCACGGCCATTGCCAAAACCTTCTTCCCCAGCGACAGCGCTTTCGCATCCTTAATGCTTGCCCTGGCGACCTTCGGCGCCGGTTTCCTGATGCGTCCATTGGGCGCTATTTTTCTGGGCGCCTACATCGACCGCCACGGCCGTCGTAAAGGCTTGATCATTACCCTGGCTCTGATGGCCATGGGCACCGTACTGATTGCCTGCGTACCGGGTTATGCCACCCTGGGCGTCGCGGCACCGCTGCTGGTGCTGCTTGGCCGTCTGTTGCAAGGTTTCTCGGCGGGCGTGGAGCTGGGCGGCGTATCGGTATACCTGGCAGAAATCGCCACACCGGGCCGCAAAGGCTTCTTCGTGAGCTGGCAGTCCGCGAGCCAACAGGCTGCGGTGGTTTTCGCAGGTTTGATGGGCGTAGGTTTGAACCACTGGCTGAGCCCGGAAGACATGGGTGACTGGGGCTGGCGGATTCCGTTTTTGATCGGCTGCATGATCGTGCCGGTGATCTTTGTCATCCGTAAGTCCATGGAAGAAACACCGGAGTTCGAAGCCCGCAAACATCGCCCTACCCTGCGTGAAATCATCACCTCCATCGGCCAGAACTTTGGCCTGGTACTGGGCGGTATGGCGCTGGTGGTGATGACCACTGTGTCTTTCTACCTCATCACCGCCTACACCCCGACCTTCGGCAAGACCGAGCTGCACCTGTCAGATCTTGAAGCGCTGCTGGTGACGGTCTGTATTGGCCTGTCGAACTTTATCTGGCTGCCGATCATGGGCGCACTGTCTGACAAAATCGGTCGCCGGCCGCTGCTGCTGGGCGCAACCATTCTTGCCATCCTCACCGCCTATCCGGCCTTGTCCTGGCTGGTGGTCAACCCGAGCTTCAGCCACTTGCTGATCGTGGAGTTGTGGTTGTCGTTCCTGTACGGCTCGTACAACGGTGCGATGGTGGTTGCCCTGACCGAAATCATGCCCGCAGAAGTGCGCACCACAGGCTTCTCACTGGCTTACAGCTTGGCAACTGCGACCTTCGGGGGCTTTACCCCGGCCGCATGTACCTACTTGATCCACGCCCTGGACAACAAAGCAGCGCCCGGCCTGTGGCTCACCGGTGCAGCCGTATTGGGCCTGATTGCCACCGTGGCGCTGTTTCGCGGTAACAAGCATCAGTTGCGCGTAGCGCAAGCGGCTTAAGCGGACCTGCGCCTATCTGTAGGAGTGAGCTTGCCTCGCGATCTTTTGATCGTTTAAAAGATCGCGAGACAAGCTCGCTCCTACAGGTTTTTAAATGCCGCACACAAAAACGCCCCGAACCAGTCGGGGCGTTTTTAGTTGCAGCGAGTGCTTAGCGCGGGAACGCTGGCGGGTTAACCCCGGCCATGTCTTCCATCACGCGCACTACCTGGCAGCTGTAACCGAATTCGTTGTCGTACCACACGTACAGCACAACGCGGTTGTCATTGCAGATAGTCGCTTCAGCATCCACCACACCGGCGTGACGCGAACCCACGAAGTCAGTCGATACCACTTCCTGGGAGCTCACGAAGTCGATTTGCTTGTGCAGATCGGAGTGCAGCGCCATGTGACGCAGGTAGTCGTTCATTTCTTCGCGGGTAGCCGGCTTCTCAAGGTTCAGGTTGAGAATGGCCATCGACACGTTTGGCGTCGGAACGCGGATCGCGTTACCGGTCAGCTTGCCAGCCAGCTCAGGCAATGCCTTGGCAGCAGCTGTCGCAGCACCGGTCTCGGTGATAACCATGTTCAGCGCGGCGCTACGGCCACGGCGATCGCCTTTGTGGAAGTTGTCGATCAGGTTCTGGTCGTTGGTGTACGAGTGAACAGTCTCAACGTGACCGTTGACGATACCGAACTTGTCGTTGACAGCCTTGAGCACCGGCACGATGGCGTTGGTGGTGCAGGATGCCGCCGAAACGATCTTGTCGTCTGCGGTGATTTCGCCGTGGTTGATGCCGTGAACGATGTTCTTCAGCTTGCCTTTACCCGGCGCAGTCAGAACAACGCGGTCGATACCCGGGCACTGCAAGTGCTGACCCAGGCCGTCGGCGTCACGCCATACACCGGTGTTGTCCACCAGCAGGGCGTTCTGAATGCCGTACTGGGTGTAGTCCACCTCAGTCGGGTTCTTCGCGTAAATCACCTGGATCAGGTTACCGTTGGCGGTGATGGTGTTGTTTTCTTCATCGACCACGATGGTGCCGTCGAACGGACCATGTACCGAGTCACGACGCAGCAGGCTGGCGCGCTTGACCAGATCATTTTCGGCGCCTTTGCGCACAACGATGGCACGCAGACGCAGGCCGTCGCCGCCACCGGTTTTTTCGATCAGGATACGGGCCAGCAGACGGCCGATACGACCGAAGCCGTACAGCACAACGTCAGTGCCTTTACGTGCAGAAGCGTTTTGCTGACCAACCACATCGGCCAGTTCTTCGCGAACGAACTGCTCGGCCGTACGGCCATTGCCTTCAGCCTTGAACTTGACTGCCAGCTTGCCCAGATCTACCGACGCGGCGCCGAGCTTGAGCTCGCTCATCGCTTTGAGCAGCGGGAAAGTTTCGTGCACGGACAATTCGCTGTCATCGGACTGGCGATGACGGGCAAAGCGGTGCGCTTTGAGAATCGCAATGACTGAACGGTTGATCAGGCTGCGGCCATAGATCGAACTCACCACATTGTTATTGCGGTAAAGCTGACCGATGAGCGGAATCATCGCTTCTGCGAGTGCTTCACGGTCGATCCATTCACCAAGACACTGGTCGGGCTTCTGAGTCACGGGAACCTTCCACATGTAGGGGCTGAAAAAAGGGGCTACATTATGCAGTTGTGTCCATACATGGGCAATGCACGCCTGTCACACACCTCAACTGAAACGTTTAAGCACCAACAAATAAAGGTAAATAATTTTCTAACAATGGGCTTTTTTGCGGCTTCAAGCCGTGCTGCAACGCCCTCCGGCCCAATGTTTTACGCCTTGAAGCGGTGAATTCAAGACTCCATTAAAGACGGCAACTGACAGCCATCCCCTTGGCCGTTACACTTAGCCTCTTTGCCGCAACGCTTGGAGCTCAACCTTCCGTGCCCGTCCTGCGTCTACCCAAACTCCCTGCTACGGCAGGTAAACAGCACTGGAGCAATCTGCCCGGTGCTGCCCTGAGCCTCGCCATTGCCGAGGCCGCCAGCGCCGCCAAGCGCTTCACCCTGCTCCTGACTGCCGACAGCCAAAGTGCTGAACGCCTTGAGCAGGAATTACGCTTTTTCGCCCCCGAACTGCCGGTGTTGCATTTCCCCGACTGGGAAACCCTGCCCTACGACTTGTTCTCGCCGCATCAGGACATCATTTCCCAGCGCATTGCCAGCCTTTACAGGCTGCCAGAGCTGGACCACGGTGTTTTGGTAGTGCCGATCACTACCGCCCTACATCGCCTGGCGCCGACCAAGTTCCTGCTGGGCAGCAGCCTGGTGCTGGACGTGGGGCAAAAGCTTGATGTCGAGCAAATGCGCACGCGCCTTGAGGCCAGTGGTTATCGCTGCGTTGACACGGTGTATGAGCATGGCGAGTTCGCCGTGCGCGGTGCGTTGATCGACCTGTTCCCGATGGGCAGCAAACTGCCGTACCGGATCGATCTGTTCGACGATGAAATCGAGACCCTGCGCACCTTCGATCCGGAGACCCAGCGCTCCATCGACAAAGTGGAGTCGGTGCGCTTGCTGCCGGCCCGCGAGTTCCCGCTGCAAAAAGACGCCGTGACCCGATTCAAGGCGCGTTTTCGCGAGCGCTTCGATGTCGACTTCCGTCGCTGCCCGATCTTTCAAGACCTGACCAGCGGGATCACCCCGGCGGGGATCGAGTATTACCTGCCGCTGTTTTTCGACGAAACCTCGACGCTGTTCGACTACCTGCCGGGGGACACGCAAGTGTTCTCGCTGCCGGGTATCGAGCAGGCGGCAGAGAACTTCTGGTCAGATGTGCGCAACCGCTACGAAGAACGCCGCATTGATCCGTCGCGCCCTTTGCTGCCCCCGGCCGAACTGTTCCTGCCGGTTGAAGACTGCTTTGCCCGGCTTAAAAGCTGGCCACGCGTGGTCGCCAGCCAGGACGACATCGACGCTGGCAGTGGCCGCGAACGCTTCCCGGCGCAACCGCTGCCGAACCTGGCCATTGAAGCCAAGGCCAACCAGCCGTTGGCGGCGTTGTCCGGCTTCCTCGAGCAATTTGATGGCCGCGTGCTGTTCACCGCCGAATCGGCCGGGCGCCGCGAAGTGCTGCTCGAACTGCTCGAACGCCTGAAGCTGCGGCCGAAAAACGTCGACAACTGGCCTGACTTTGTCGCCAGCAAACACCGCCTGGCGATCACCATCGCCCCGCTGGATGAAGGCTTGCTGCTGGATGAACCGGCCCTGGCGCTGATCGCCGAAAGCCCGCTGTTCGGGCAACGCGTCATGCAACGTCGACGCCGTGAAAAACGCGCCGACGCCAACAACGACGCAGTGATCAAAAACCTCACCGAACTGCGCGAAGGCGCGCCGGTGGTGCACATTGACCACGGCGTGGGGCGTTATCAGGGGCTGGCGACGCTGGAAGTCGACAATCAGGTCGCCGAATTCCTTACTCTGGAATACGCCGAGGGCGCCAAGCTGTACGTGCCGGTAGCCAACCTGCACCTGATTGCCCGCTACACCGGCAGCGATGACGAACTGGCGCCGCTGCACCGCCTGGGCTCCGAGACCTGGCAAAAAGCCAAACGCAAAGCCGCCGAACAAGTGCGTGACGTGGCCGCCGAGTTGCTCGACATCTACGCCCGCCGCGCCGCCCGCGAAGGCCATGCGTTTGCCGACCCGAAGGCCGATTACGCCACCTTCAGTACCGGCTTCCCGTTTGAAGAAACCCCGGACCAGCAAACCACCATCGAGGCCGTGCGCGCCGACATGTTGTCGCCCAAGCCGATGGACCGTCTGGTGTGTGGCGACGTGGGCTTCGGTAAAACCGAAGTGGCCATGCGCGCGGCCTTTATTGCCGTGCACGGCGGCCGTCAGGTGGCGATTCTGGTGCCAACCACCCTGCTCGCCCAACAGCACTACAACAGCTTCCGCGACCGCTTTGCCGACTGGCCGGTGCGTGTTGAAGTGATGAGCCGCTTCAAGTCCGCCAAAGAGATCAACCAGGCCGTGGCCGACCTGGCCGAAGGCAAGATCGACATCGTGATCGGCACGCACAAGCTGCTGCAGGACGACGTCAAAATCAAAAACCTGGGGCTGGTGATCATCGACGAAGAACACCGCTTCGGGGTGCGTCAAAAAGAACAGCTCAAGGCCCTGCGCAGCGAAGTCGACATTCTGACCCTCACTGCCACGCCGATCCCGCGCACACTGAACATGGCGGTGTCGGGCATGCGTGACCTGTCGATCATCGCCACGCCACCGGCGCGCCGGCTGTCGGTGCGCACCTTCGTCATGGAGCAAAACAACAGCACGGTCAAAGAGGCTCTGCTGCGTGAATTGCTCCGTGGTGGCCAGGTGTACTACCTGCACAACGACGTTAAGAGCATCGAAAAATGTGCCGCCGAACTGGCAGCCCTGGTGCCCGAGGCGCGGATCGGCATCGGCCACGGGCAGATGCGTGAAAGCGAACTCGAACAGGTGATGAGCGACTTCTATCACAAGCGCTTTAACGTGCTGATCGCGTCGACCATCATCGAAACCGGTATCGACGTGCCGAGCGCCAACACCATCATCATCGAGCGCGCAGACAAATTCGGCCTGGCGCAGTTGCACCAATTACGCGGCCGTGTCGGGCGCAGTCACCACCAGGCCTACGCCTACCTGTTGACGCCACCGCGCCAGCAAATCACCGGCGACGCACAAAAGCGCCTCGAAGCCATCGCCAACACCCAGGACCTGGGCGCCGGTTTTGTTCTGGCCACCAACGACCTGGAAATCCGTGGTGCGGGCGAGCTGCTCGGCGACGGCCAAAGCGGCCAGATCCAGGCGGTCGGTTTTACCCTGTACATGGAAATGCTCGAGCGCGCGGTCAAGTCGATTCGCAAGGGCGAGCAGCCTAACCTTGAGCAGCCGCTGGGCGGCGGGCCTGAAATCAACCTGCGCGTGCCCGCACTGATCCCGGAGTCGTACTTGCCAGATGTACATGCGCGCCTGATCCTCTACAAGCGCATTGCCTCGGCCACCGACGAAGACGGCCTCAAGGACTTGCAGGTCGAGATGATCGACCGCTTTGGCCTGCTCCCGGAGCCGACGAAGAACCTGGTGCGCATTACCCTGCTTAAATTGCAGGCCGAACAACTGGGCATCAAGAAGATCGACGCTGGGCCACAAGGCGGTCGTGTCGAATTTGCCTCCGACACACCGGTTGATCCGCTGACCTTGATCAAACTGATCCAAAGCCAGCCCAACCGCTATAAATTCGAAGGCGCCACGCTGTTTAAATTTATGGTGCCGATGGAACGCCCGGACGAACGCTTCAATGTCATCGAGGCCCTCCTGGAGCGCCTCACGCCGAAGTCGTCGTAATGGGACCTGCGCAATGAAACGCCCATGCCCCCGAACCTGAACCCGCGACTGACCAAGCCGCTCGCACCGACTTGGGTCAGTCGTTTCAAAGAACAAAGCCTGGAGCGTGGCCGCCGCTACGCCCGGGAAAACCGTGTCAGAATCGCGCAGATCGGCGACAGCCTGATCACGGCCAGTTGCCAGGGTTCGGGGGACAACACCTATCGCCAGACCATACAGTTACGCGAATCCGCCAAAGGCACCCTGCTGCTGGTGAGCGCGAACTGTACGTGCCCTGTACGCACTAACTGCAAGCACACCGCTGCCGTTTTACTGAAGATTGAAGACACCTTGAACTACCCCGCTGCTGCCCAGGACGCTGAGCTTCTGGAAAAACTCCAGGCCGTACTCGACTCGCGCCGCCCCAACAACCTCCCAGAAGTGCTGAGTGAAGACGTGCAGCCTACGCCACGCCTGTGGCTGGCCAGCGCCGAATTCAGCGCCTTCGAACCGCGCAACGGGAAAATGCAGCGCTACACCCAGCACCGCGCCGCGCTGTCATTCAATTACCTGGATCACTACGCCAGCGGGCACAAAGCCGCAGATATCCTGATACGCCAGGAGCACCAAACCCTGCGCATCAAACGCCAGCCCGAGGCCGAAAACGCCTTTCGCGAGCAGTTGCGCGAGCTGGGCTTCAAAATCGCTACCCGCCAGAGCAAAGCCCTGCCGGAGAGCGCCGGCGAACTGTTTGAGATGGTCAACGACAGCGCCTGGCTCAACTTCACCCTGAACCAGATGCCCGGCCTGCGCGAGCAAGGCTGGGAGCTACAGATTGACGAAGATTTCGGCTTTGACCTGTCGCCGATCGAAGACTGGTACGCCAACGTCGACGAAGCCCCGGAGCACGACTGGTTCGACCTGGAGCTGGGGATCATCGTCAACGGCCAGCGCCTGAGCTTGCTGCCGATTCTGCTGAACCTGATGCGCTCGCACACCGACATCCTCAGCCCCGAAAAGCTCGCCCGACGTCGCGACGACGAACTGATTCTGGTGAATATCCCGGCCACGCCCAACAGCGGCCACGGCCCACTGCAAGTTGCGCTGCCCTATGGCCGCCTGAAACCGGTGCTGGCGACCCTCGACGAGTTCTATCTGGGTGAGCCGGGCGCCACCGCATTGCGCATCAAAAGTGCTGACGCCCCGCGCCTTAATGCACTGGACGCCATGCCGTTGCGCTGGGAAGGCGGCGAGCACATCCGTGGTTTTGCCCAACGCCTGCGCGACATCAAAGACTTCAGCGTCGACGCCCCCGAAGGACTCAATGCCAACCTGCGCCCCTATCAGCTGGAGGGACTGAGCTGGATGCAGTCACTGCGCCAGCTTGAAGTCGGCGGCATTCTTGCGGACGACATGGGCCTGGGCAAAACCCTGCAAACACTGGCGCATGCTCTTTGCGAGAAAAATGCCGGACGCCTCGACCGCCCGGCCATGGTCGTAATGCCCACCAGTCTGATCCCCAACTGGCTGGATGAAGCTGCGCATTTCACCCCGCAACTCAAAGTGCTGGCACTGGTGGGCGCAACGCGCAAAAAACACTTCGATCACCTGAACGACTACGACCTGATCCTCACCACCTACGCACTGCTGCCCAAAGACAGTGAGCAGTTGGCCAAATTAGCGCTGCACGTATTGATCCTCGATGAAGCGCAGTACATCAAGAATCCCAGTAGCAAGGCGTCACTGGCTGCCTGCGAGCTGGTGGCCCGCCAGCGCCTGTGCCTGAGCGGCACGCCGCTGGAAAACCACTTGGGCGAGCTATGGTCACTGTTTCACTTCCTGCTCCCCGGCTGGCTGGGCGACATGAAAACCTTCAACCACAACTACCGGGTGCCGATTGAACGTCAGGGCAACGACGAGCGCTTGCAGCACTTGAATGCCCGGATAAAACCGTTTTTGTTGCGTCGCACCAAAGAACAAGTTGCCACTGAGCTGCCGCCGAAAACCGAGATCATCCATTGGGTCGACCTCAACGAGGCCCAGCGCGACGTGTACGAAACCATGCGCCTGGCGATGGATAAAAAGGTCCGCGACGAAATCACCCGCAAAGGCGTAGGCCGTAGCCAGATCATCATTCTCGAAGCGCTGCTCAAACTGCGCCAGGTGTGCTGCGACCTGCGCCTGGTCAGCAACACACCACCGAAAAAAGGCAGCACCTCGGGCAAGCTGGACAGCTTGATGACCATGCTTGAAGAACTGTTTGCCGAAGGTCGGCGCATCCTGTTGTTTTCTCAGTTCACCTCGATGCTGGAACTGATCGAAGCCGAACTGAAGAAACGCAACATCCGCTACGCCCTGCTCACTGGGCAAACCCGCGACCGACGTGCGCCGGTCAAGGACTTCCAGAGCGGCAAGCTGCAGATCTTCCTGATCAGCCTCAAGGCGGGCGGCGTAGGCTTGAACCTGACTGAAGCCGACACCGTGATCCACTACGACCCGTGGTGGAACCCGGCCGCCGAAAACCAGGCCACCGACCGCGCCTATCGCATTGGCCAGGAAAAACCGGTGTTTGTGTACAAGATGATTGCCCGCGGCACCGTGGAAGAGAAAATCCAGCACCTGCAGCAGGAAAAATCAGATTTGGCGGCAGGCGTACTGGATGGACGCATCGCCGGAGAC
The DNA here is from genome assembly GCF_009600525.1 of Pseudomonas sp. FSL R10-1350. Classification (NCBI taxonomy): domain Bacteria; kingdom Pseudomonadati; phylum Pseudomonadota; class Gammaproteobacteria; order Pseudomonadales; family Pseudomonadaceae; genus Pseudomonas; species Pseudomonas sp. FSL R10-1350. The sequence goes on along the minus strand of NZ_WIVR01000013.1, from coordinate 81,413 downwards.
TGGAAACTGCAAGACGACGACATCGACGCCCTGTTTGCGCCATTGCCGCCTAAAAACGAAAAACGCTAAAAACCCTATCTGTAGGAGCGAGCTTGCCTCGCGATCTTTTTTCCCTTTTAAAGATCGCGAGACAAGCGCCTACATAACCTGCGTACGCTACCCCTTCAACGGGGCGAACAACGCGTCAATGTCACTCTGCTCAAGCTTCCAGCCACTGTTCAAGCTGCCTTCTAAAACACCTGCAGCCAAATGCGCTTTCTTCTGTTGCAACGCCTGGATTTTTTCTTCCACGGTGCCGCGGGCAATCATCTTGTAAACGAATACAGGCTTATCCTGACCAATTCGGTGTGCACGATCAGTGGCCTGGTTTTCAGCCGCCGGATTCCACCATGGATCGTAATGAATCACTGTGTCAGCCGCTGTCAAATTAAGGCCCGTACCTCCAGCTTTCAAGCTGATTAAAAAGAGTGGAACTTTGCCGTCCTGGAAGTTTTTAACCGGCGTGCGCCGATCCTTGGTATCACCGGTCAGCAGCGAATAGGCAACGTTGCGCTGTGCCAGCTCTTGCTCTATCAATGCCAGCATTGAAGTGAATTGTGAGAACAGCAAAATCTTTCGGCCTTCACCCAGCAACTCTTCAATGATCTCCATCAAGCTGCCCAGCTTTCCAGTCAACGTCCGCTTGGTAGTCACGGCTGATGCGCTCTTGACCAAGCGCAAATCGCAGCACACCTGACGCAGTTTGAGCAACGCTTCGAGGATGATGATCTGACTGCCGCCTATCCCGCTGCGCTTGATTTCATCACGCACCTTTTTGTCCATTGCAACGCGAACGGTTTCATAGACATCACGCTGGGTATCGCTCAAGTCAACCCAATGCACGATTTCAGTTTTCGCGGGTAATTCAGCGGCAACCTGCTCTTTGGTTCGGCGTAACAAAAACGGTTTGATACGCGCCGTCAGGCTGTGCATGCGCTCACTGTTGCCATGCTTTTCGATGGGCGTACGGTAATCACGATTGAACGCTTTGTTATCACCCAACCAACCCGGCAACAAAAAGTGAAACAAGGACCACAGCTCACCCAAGTGGTTTTCCAAAGGCGTACCAGACAGACACACACGTTGTTTTGCCTGCAACTGCCGTGCGGCTTGGGCGGCCTTGCTCGTCGGATTTTTAATGTTCTGTGCCTCATCCAGAATCACAACACTCCAGACGAGAGGTTCAAGTGTTTCCAGGTCACGTGGCAATAAGGCGTAGGTGCTCAAGACCAAATCGTAGTTTGCCAACTGATCGAAGTCTTTTTGGCGATTGTTTCCATGCAAGGCCAGCACTTTGAGTTGCGGGGTAAAATGCGCCGCTTCGTCGAGCCAGTTAGGTATCAGACTGGTGGGCATGATCGCCAGAGCAGGCGAGTCAAGCTGACCGTTCTGCTTGAGTTGCAGTAAATGAGTCAGGGCTTGCAATGTCTTGCCCAAGCCCATGTCGTCACCCAGGATGCCTCCTACCTCAAGCTCACGCAGCGCTTGCATCCAGTTGACGCCTTCCAGTTGGTAAGGACGCAGCGTGGCGTTTAATCCCTCTGGCGCAGGAACCGCGACATAGTCTGACTGCTTGAGGCGCTTGGCAAAGTCACGCTGACGCTCGCCCCCTTGCCATACCAGCGGTATATCGTCCAACGCACTGAGGCGTGCGGCATCCAGAGCACTCAGGCGCAATGAATTGCCTCGATGCTCGTTTAAATACAACTCGCTGAGGGTTGTCATCAGCGGCTTGATCCGGCCATAGGGCAAGACCACGTTCAAGGCTGGCTTTTGCAGCCCATATTGATAAGTCGAATAATGAAGATTGACCAACATCGGCTCGTCATCCTTGCGCAGAGCCATGGATTGCGGGTCTAACAGTTCAGGGTTGCGTCTCAACACGTTAAGCAAAATCGGTAACAGGCTATAACGTTGGCCATTGACCTCAATGCCCAACTCCAGATCAAACCAGGCATGCTCTGGCCCTTCCTCGATATCGGCGTACCATTGCCCGACTTCGTGGAGTACAAAGTGAAAGCCTTGATTGATTACGATCTGCCAGCCCAAGCCACGCAAGCGCTCCAGATCAGATTGGACAAAATTGATCCAGCCCGCATCACTCACTTGTTCAAATAGCTCACCGGTCACGCCGGGCAATGGGGCACTTTGACCTATCACTCTTTTGAAGCCGACCTTGAGCAGTGCCTGACGAAGCGCTTTTTCAGCCGCTGGCTGGCGCTGGATACGCTGGGTTTCACTGCCCGACAACACACGTATTTCGCTGGACTTTTTATCTGCTACAGAGTGACCCGCGTAGCTGAAACCCAACACGGCACGGTGTTCAAAGGGACGGGGGGCGCGCCACGAGGTCTGCACAACGCTTCCCAAGGTCAAATGCGCTAGGGGAGTAATATCGTCGACAACCCGCTCAGTCAGTGTGACCGGTGCAGCTACCGTATCGACTATGGCACGCATGCGATGACTGAACTCCAGGGCATGCTGCGCCGGAATGTCCGGAGCCACAAGCAAGTGACAAGCCAGTTTGTCGCTCAAGTCATACTGCAGCGGCCCAACGTGCATCCGTTCGACGTCAATGTAGTGCAGCGGTTCAAGCGCCAGAACAACATCCAGCGGCTGGTCAGAGGCAAACCATTGACCGCGGTAATGACCGTTCGCTTGTTCAACCCAATTGAAGATTGCAGGGCGCGGCGGCGAAGCAACCAATGGTTGCTGCGAGTCAAAATCGAGAAACAGGCGTGACGTTTCAAGGAGTAACTCAAGCAGTTCACTACCGATACGCCCCTTGAGCTCTACGCCTGACACATAGCTCGCGTTGCTATGGCTGGCTAAAAACAGACGAATAAACTTAAGGTCCGACTCAAGCACGAAATTGGGCGAATTGTGCACGGTCTCGTGGGTAAACGTGCGGCGCTGCAAATCTCGAAGGCTGCCGTCTTGCAGACGTCGCCCCGTGAAGAACTCTACCTGCCAACTCCCCTTTTGGCGGTTTGACACAAGCCGATATAAAAGGCATGTGTCGTTGTCTTTTTTTTCCGGACCTGCGGCAAGCTTGCTGCCTGGAAGGGCATCAAGCCAACGTTCCAGGCCAGCGCCCATGTTCTCACCAAGCCTTTGCAGCCGTTCTTGAGACTGTGTGTTGTGCACATAATACAAAACAGCAGCGCAGTGCTTGCAATCAAAGGCGACCGGACAAGTACATGAACAGTTCAGAAACTGTTCACCTGCAAGATCAGACTCGATACCAATCAGTTGTTCGTAGGCATAACCTTCTCCACCCACGCACGTGCCATGTATGCAGACGTCATCACTACTGAGCAACTCGACACGATCTTCTCGAAAGTACTTGCGTCCACGTTCAAGGGCGCCCTTGCTAAAGCCAATAGCCCAGTCGCCACTGTGCAACAGGTTTTCTATAGAGAGCATTCACTGCACTGCCTGATTAACTATCAATGGTGGTCGGTCAACACCCGCGCCAGGGTCGCTTTAACTTTGCCCATGCCGTCGTGCAGCGCCTGCTCGATTTCAGCCATGGTAATCACCGCTGTGGTCTTGCCCGCTGCCGGATTTACCACCAGCGCCAGACACGCGTAGTCCAGGTCCAGTTCGCGGGCCAACGCCGCTTCAGGCATGCCGGTCATGCCCACAATGTCGCAGCCATCACGCTCAAGACGGGCGATTTCAGCCACGGTTTCCAGACGCGGGCCTTGGGTTGCGGCATACACACCATGGGTGCTGTACGAACAGCCTTCGGCTGCCAGTGCGCTGATCAGTTTTTCACGCAAGGCTTCGGTGTAGGGAAAGCTGAAGTCGATGTGGGTTACGTGCTCCAGATCACCGGCGAAATAGGTGTGTTCGCGGCCGCTGGTGTAGTCGATCAACTGATGCGGCACGCAGAAATGCCCGGTGCCCATCGCCATGTGAATCCCGCCCACGGCATTCACCGCCAAAATCGCCTCGGCACCTGCCTGCTTCAAGGCCCACAGGTTGGCGCGGTAGTTGACCTGATGCGGCGGCACCCGGTGCGGATGGCCGTGGCGTGCTAAAAACAGCACTTCACGGCCGCCAAATTCACCGATCTGGATATCGGCTGAAGTCGGGCCGTAAGGCGTGTCCAACGCCAGCGAACGGCTGATGGTCAAGCCGTCGAGTTGGGTCAGCCCCGTGCCACCAATAATTGCGTAAACCGTCATTGAATCTGCCTCTTGAGCACGTGCATTAATCAATCAATTGAGCATCTTTAAGGGCGCCCGTGGCCACCAACCAGCGCGGGTCCTGACGGTAGTCGGTGCTGGCCCAGGCTTGCGCACGCATCCGCGCAATACGCGCAGAAGGCGTGACTTTAAGGCGCTGAGCAGCACTGAGGGCCAACTCGGCAGCCGCACGGTCGTTGCACACCAGGCCCATGTCACACCCGGCAGACAAGGCGGCCTCAATGCGGCTCGCCGCATCGCCGACCACATGGGCACCGGCCATCGACAGGTCGTCACTGAAAATCACCCCGTCAAATTGCAGCTCGCCCCGCAAAATGTCCTGCAACCAGCGACGGGAGAACCCGGCAGGCTGGCTGTCGACTTGCGGGTAGATCACGTGCGCAGGCATCACGCCTGCCAAGTGCTTGCTCAGACGGGCAAACGGCACCAGATCATGGCTGCGAATCTGCTCCAGGCTGCGTTCATCAGTCGGGATGGCGACATGAGAATCAGCCTCTGCCCACCCATGCCCCGGAAAATGCTTACCGGTCGCGGCCATGCCCGCCGCGTTCATCCCGCGAATAAAGGCGCCTGCCAATTGCGCGGCGCGCTCTGGGTCTCCTTCAAACGAGCGAGTCCCCACCACCGCACTGCGCTGGTAATCGAGGTCCAGTACCGGAGCAAAACTCAGGTCCAGACCGACCGCCAATACTTCGGTGGCCATGATCCAGCCACACTGCTCGGCCAAGTACTCGGCGTTGGGGGTGTCGGCGATTGCGCGCATCGCCGGCAGGCGGACAAAACCTTGGCGCAGACGCTGTACGCGGCCGCCCTCCTGGTCGACGGCCAACAGCAAATCCGGGCGAATGGCGCGAATCGATGCACTCAACTCACGCACCTGGCGCGGGTGCTCAATATTGCGGGCAAAGATGATCAGGCCGCCCACTTCAGGCTGGCGCAGCAATTGCCGGTCTTCAGCCGTCAACCAGGTACCGGCGACGTCCACCATCAAGGAACCTTGCAAGGCAGAACTCATGGGAAATCCTTAAAGAGAGAAAGCGCTTATCAACCGGCTCTTCACGCTAGGCACAGCAAGGCGCGCCGCGTACCAGAGCGGCAGCGGCGAAGAGCGAGACGGGAATAAGTCTGGGTTGGGCATGGCGGCTAGCTTAGCGGAACAAAGCTGCCGCGCCCACCCGCACGCGGTCAAACCTTGGCGGCGACCGGTGGGGTTTTGGTCCGGGGGCGAAGCTGCGCGCTGGCCATGGCGGGGTCGGTTACACCACTGTCGGCACGCATGCCGGCCGCAAGGAAAGGCACCATCAGGCGCATCACCTGCTCGATCGAGGTGTTCACCCCAAAATCGGTTTCGGCGATGGCCCGCAAGGCCTTGATCCCGGACATGCTGAACGCCGCCGCACCGAGCATAAAGTGCACACGCCAGAACAGCTCAATTGGCGGGATCTGCGGGGCGGCTTCGTTAACCAGCAACATATAGCGGCGAAACACCTTGCCGTACATGTCTTCGAGATAACGCCGCAAGTGCCCTTGACTCTGACTGAAGGCCAACCCGAGCAGGCGCATGAATATAGACAGGTCATTACCACTGCGTGGCTGGATTACCAGCGCCTGCTCGACCAGCATCTCCAGCAGTTCTTCAAGGCTGGGGCGCTGCTCAGGCTTGGCCTGACGGCGCTCCAGCTCGCGGTCCAGATTGGCGCAGAACGGCCCCAGAAAACGCGAGAAAACAGCCTGGATCAAGGCCTTTTTGGAACCAAAATGGTAATTGACCGCCGCCAGGTTGACCGAGGCTTTGCTGGTAATCAGCCGCAATGAAGTTTCAGCAAAACCTTTTTCCGCGAACAGCTGCTCAGCAGCATCAAGGATACGTTCAACGGTTTCCGACTGGGCCATGGCTACTCCGCCTGACAAAACATTAAAACATCTGTTTGAAACATACGTTTCGACTTGTAAAAAGTCAAGGCGGCGTGTTCGGTTTGCGACCGGGCGGTCTCGCATTTAACCACAGCCGCCGCCAGCAAGGCTTTGCCTTCTAAAAGGCGAAGCCTGCAAAGCATTGATGACCGTCCAGCGGACGGCGGAAAATGGAGGATTGCCAATAAGCCTTCACTGTATATAATCCCAGTCACTGTATAAAAAGACAGAGCGATCACCATGTTAAAACTGACGCCACGCCAAGCTGAGATCCTGGCCTTCATCAAGCGATGCCTGGATGACAACGGATACCCGCCCACCCGTGCCGAGATCGCACAGGAACTGGGCTTCAAGTCTCCGAACGCCGCTGAAGAACACCTCAAGGCCCTTGCTCGCAAGGGTGCCATCGAAATGACCCCGGGCGCCTCGCGCGGTATTCGTATCCCTGGCTTTGAAGCCAAGGCCGACGAATCCACCCTGCCCATCATCGGCCGGGTCGCTGCCGGTGCGCCGATCCTGGCGCAAGAGCACGTCGAAGAGTCCTGCAACATCAACCCGACGTTTTTCCATCCGCGTGCCGACTACCTGTTGCGGGTTCAGGGCATGAGCATGAAGGACGTCGGCATCTTTGATGGCGACCTTCTGGCTGTGCATACCTGCCGCGAAGCCCGCAACGGCCAGATTGTGGTAGCCCGTATCGACGACGAAGTGACCGTCAAGCGCTTCAAGCGCGAAGGCAACAAGGTCTGGCTAATCGCTGAAAACCCGGATTTCCAGCCCATTGAGGTCAATCTCAAAGAGCAGGAACTGGTTATCGAAGGCCTGAGCGTCGGCGTCATACGCCGCTAATAGGAGACGTCATGCAGTTCCCACACACACCGCTGCCAGCACAACTCCCCTTGTTCGAAGTGTTCATGGCACAACCCATGGCCCCTGCGATCAAAGAAGTGCTCGATGCACCCTGGAGCGCCGAACCTGAAGTTTTCAGTGAGTTGTCGCTGCGCGGTGCTGCCGGAAACTGCCTGAACCTGCTGGCGCCCATGCTTCGCGAACTCAGCGAGCAACAAGACGACCGTTGGCTGACCCTGATTGCCCCGCCTGCCAGCCTGACACAAAGCTGGCTGCGCGAGGCCGGGCTGAACCGCGAGCGCATTCTGCTCCTGCAACCCAACGGTAACAAAAGTGCTTTGCAACTGACCTGCGAAGCACTGCGCCTGGGCCGTAGCCACACCGTGGTCAGCTGGATTAACCCGCTGACTGCCAGCGCTCGCCAACAACTGGTCAGCGCAGCACGTACCGGCCACGGGCAAAGCCTGAATATTCGTTTGGGTTAAGCGGTTGTCGCTAACTGCCACAGTGCTTGTGCGCCCTGCACAAGCCTGCCAGTAATGCCTGCCAGCCTGAACACTTAGTGCAGGACGCGCGGGCCTTCATCTTTTTCAAGCTCGCCTTCGGCCAATCGGCCTGCCATCTGAACACCGACGCTGAGCATGGCTTTGGCCACCTCAACGTGCTGACCTTGTAGAAAGGCCTTGGCATCTTCAGAAAAGTTAAGCGTCACCAAAGACCCCTCGTCTTCAGCCCGGCGCAACTCGATACGGCCGTCTGGTAATTCGACAATTTCTAGAAAGGACGTTGGCATAAAGGTTTGTTCTCCACGAAAGCGCGGGATTATATCAGTCATCCATTGTAATTTTTCCAGGATATGAGCCTGTTTCATTACCGACTGATGAATGACTGTACAGTTTTATCCGCGACCTTCAACACTCATTTAGTCCGTCACGAAACCTGATGGCCAAACTTTTTAGGTTTTGGCGCCACTCCTCCAGCGTCTCGCGGCTTAATTCCTCGGGTGCTTCATCCTCCAGATTTACCGCCTCAATCAGGGGCTGAAAAACGTCTGCCTTAACCTTCTTCGGCGCCTGCAAAGGCTGGTACAACGCTGCGTGAGTGGCAACCAATTGCGCCAGCCAGGTGTGCGGCGCTCTGGCCAGTTCGACCATTTCTGCCAGCTCAGGAATGGCTATGGCGTCCAAAACTTCTTGAGTCAGCAGCAACTCGACCCGCGGAGCATTTGCTTGAGGCAAGCGATAAAAGCCGGCGATTTCATGGCATAAGCCGAGTAAGGCACCATACAAATGAAAAATGGCCGATTCGCGTTCAGCCTGAACCAGCGCCTGAGCATTCATGGCCCGCCCCTCCCCGGCCTTGTTCATGGCCTCAAGGGCCAAACCGGCGAAATATATTTTCTGATTGGTACGGGTATAGAGTTCGTGAGCCATGTTGAGGCGCTCCACAGCGAATGGGTAAGGGCTGACAGCAGTCTCAGGTATAGGGGATAAGGGCGCAAGGCCATGATGAGAGGATTTTCACCCCAAGGTCAAAACATCCCCGTAGTCGCTGCCGAGGCACGAAGGCTGCGATGGGTAGCGAAGCCACCCCACCAAAGATCAAAAGATCGCGAGGCAAGCTCGCTCCTACAGATTTGAACTGCCCCACCCAAAATCAAAAAACCGCGCAAGGCATGCAGCCCTTGCGCGGTTTTTTGTGGTGCGGTCAGCTCAGTTTCAAGCGTCTTTATCTTTGCGCTTGTCTTCTACTTTCCAGCTACCACCGTCGTAGAACGCACGCCAACCGGTCGGCTTGCCGTCCACTTCGGTCTGTACGTATTGCTCTTTGGTCTTGCGGCTGTAACGAATTACGGCCGGACGACCTTCCGGGTCTTTCTTTGGCGCTTCACACAAGAAGTGATACTTAGGATCAATCTCGTCCTTGTGCGGGATGATTTCGATCACCAACGGTGCGCGGGTCTCACGGTTTTTCGGGAACTGGCTCGCCGCCAGGAACAACCCCGAAGCACCATCACGCAGGATGTAGGTGTCGTCGACCTTCTCGCACTTGAGCTCCGGCATTTTCACCGGATCCATTTTCGGTGGAGCTGCTTCACCGCTTTTCAGCAGCTTGCGAGTGTTCTTGCACTCCGAATTGGTGCAACCAAAGAACTTGCCGAAACGCCCGGTCTTGAGCTGCATCTCACTGCCGCACTTGTCGCACTCCAGGCTCGGCCCTTCGTAGCCCTTGATGCGGTAGTTGCCTTCTTCGATCTCGTAACCCACGCAATCCGGGTTGTTACCGCAGATGTGCAGCTTGTGTTTTTCATCCAGCAGGTAAGCATCCATCGCCGTGCTGCAGATTGGGCAGCGGTGTTTGCCCAACAGCACCAGCGACTCGGACTCGCCCTCGTCGTCCGCAGCGATTTCATCGCCCGGCACCAGGTTGACGGTGGCCTTGCAACGCTCTTTAGGCGGCAGGCTGTAACCCGAGCAACCCAGGAACACGCCAGTAGAAGCCGTACGAATTTGCATCGGACGACCGCATTCCTTGCACGGAATATCGGTCATGACCGGTTCGTTGGCACGCATGCCGCCGTCCGGTGCTGCTGCTACTTCAAGCTTTTTCTTGAAGTCGCCGTAGAACTCGTCCAGCACGTTTTTCCAGTCGCGCTCGCCTTGTGCGACGTCATCGAGGTTCTCTTCCATGCCGGCGGTGAAGCCGTAGTCCATGAGGTCAGAGAAGCTCTCAGACAGGCGCTCGGTAACGATGTCGCCCATTTTCTCGGAGTAGAAGCGGCGGTTGTGTAGCGCCACGTAACCGCGGTCCTGGATGGTTCCGATAATCGCTGCGTAGGTCGACGGACGACCAATACCGCGTTTTTCCATCTCTTTCACCAGGCTCGCTTCCGAATAACGCGCAGGCGGCTTGGTGAAGTGCTGGCTCGGGTCCAGCTGGATCAGCTTGAGCACGTCGCCCTGGGCCATGTCCGGCAGTACATCGTCATCGCCAGGCTTGGTGATTTGCGGCATTACACGGGTGTAACCGTCGAACTTGAGGATACGGCCTTTGGCACGCAGCTCGAAGTCGCCTGCGGCCACGCTGACGGTGGTCGACAGGTATTTGGCCGGCAGCATATGGCACGCCACGAACTGGCGCCAGATGAGCTCGTAGAGCCGCTCAGCGTCGCGCTCCATGCCCGACAGCTTGCTCGGGTGCATATTTACGTCTGAAGGACGAATCGCTTCGTGAGCCTCTTGTGCGCCTTCCTTGCTGCTGTACACGTTAGGCGTCGGCGGCAGGTACGACTCGCCGAACTCGCTTTCGATGTAAGTGCGCGCCATCGCGACCGCATCGGCCGAGAGGTTGGTGGAGTCGGTACGCATGTACGTGATGTAGCCCGCTTCATACAAGCGCTGAGCCATCATCATGGTTTTCTTCACACCGAAGCCCAGGCGGTTACTCGCGGCCTGTTGCAGGGTGGAGGTAATAAACGGTGCCGACGGCTTGCTGCTGGTCGGTTTGTCTTCGCGCTTGGCGATGGTGTAGCTGGAAGCCTTGAGCTTCTCCAGCGCGGCCATGGCCTGGGCTTCGTTCAGCGGCTTGAAGGCTTCGCCGTTTTCGCGAGCCACATCAAAGCGCACTTTCGCACCCTTGGCAGTGCCCAGGTCTGCGTGAACTTCCCAGTATTCTTCGGGGTTGAACGCACGAATCTCGCGCTCACGCTCAACTACCAGCTTCACCGCAACCGACTGCACACGACCAGCCGACAGGCCACGGGCAATTTTGGCCCACAGCAGTGGCGAGACCATGTAGCCCACCACGCGGTCGAGGAAGCGACGCGCCTGCTGTGCATTCACACGGTTGATATCCAGCTCGCCCGGCTTGGAGAAGGCTTCTTGAATCGCCTTCTTGGTGATCTCGTTGAACACCACGCGCTTGTAGCGGCTGTCGTCACCCCCGATGGCTTCGCGCAGGTGCCAGGCAATGGCTTCCCCCTCGCGATCCAAGTCGGTTGCGAGATAGATGGTGTCAGCATCTTTGGCGAGCCGGCGCAGCTCTTCGATGACCTTTTCCTTGCCGGGCAGGATCTCGTACTTGGCTTTCCAGCCATGCTCGGGATCGACCCCCATGCGCGAGATCAGCTGCTTTTGAGCTTTCTCTTTAGGCGACAGGGCCGGCGCTTCGCCCGCCGCTGCCTTGCCACGCTTGGCAGCAGGTTCTTTACTGGCGCTAGCCGAACCGCTGGTGGGCAGGTCTCGGATATGGCCGATACTCGACTTCACCACGTACTCGTTGCCCAAGTACTTGTTGATGGTCTTGGCCTTAGCCGGGGATTCCACAATGACCAGCGATTTGCCCATGGATCAGAAAATTCCTGAGTTCTAGAAGTGAAAGGCGGTGAGCGCCTGACGCGGCACCGCTATATATAGTGGCTACAAGGTGAGGTCAAGCACAGGGTTCTGCGCGACCAGGCCTCATGGCCGGGAAAAAATGCTCGGTTCAGCCTCAATCAAGGCAAAACGCGGGACTTGCTCACCGTCAACGATGACCGTCTCAAGGAACATGCTCAGCGGGCGAACCCAAAAGCCGAAATCGCCATACAGGGCTTGGTAAAACACCACTTCCTCTTCGGTTTCAGAGTGGCGAGCCACATTGAATACCCGATATTGCGGCCCTTTGTAATGCTGATAGAGCCCAGGTTGTAGCGGCATGTTGCGGCCCCCTGCAAGAAAAAATAAAAAAAAGCCTAAAAACAAAAACCGGGGCACATGGCCCCGGCTTCCATCAACGCAACGCTTTAAACGCGTTCGAAGACAGTGGCAATGCCCTGGCCAAGACCAATGCACATGGTGGACAACCCGAAAGTGCCGCCATTTTGCTTCATCACATTGAGCAAAGTGCCGGAGATGCGAGCACCCGAGCATCCAAATGGATGGCCCAGAGCGATTGCACCGCCGTGCAGGTTAACCTTCTCATTCATCTTGTCGAGCACTTTCAAATCTTTCAGCACTGGCAGGGCCTGTGCAGCGAAAGCTTCGTTAAGCTCAATGAAGTCGATATCGGCCATATTCAAGCCTGCGCGCTTCAATGCTTTTTGTGTTGCCGGTACTGGACCATAGCCCATGATTGCCGGGTCCACACCTGCCAGTGCCATCGAACGGATCACGGCCAACGGCTCCAGACCCAGATCTTTGGCGCGCTGCGCGGACATGACGATCATGCACGAAGCACCGTCGGTGATCTGCGACGAAGTGCCCGCAGTCACGGTCCCGCCTTTAGGGTTGAAGGCTGGCTTCAAGGCGGCCAGGCTTTCCAGGGTGGTTTCCGGACGGATAGTTTCATCGTAGTCGAAAACTTTCAGGAAGCCGTTTTCGTCATACCCCTGCATCGGGATGATTTCGTCCTTGAATTTGCCTTCAATCGTTGCCTTGTGGGCCAACTGATGCGAACGCACGCCAAAGGCATCCTGTTGCTCACGGGTGATGCCGTGCATCTTGCCAAGCATTTCAGCGGTCAGGCCCATCATGCCCGACGCTTTTGCCGCGTACAGCGACATGTGCGGGTTAGGATCAACGCCGTGCATCATGCTCACGTGACCCATGTGCTCGACGCCGCCTACGACAAACACGTCACCGTTGCCGGTCATGATGGCTTGCGCGGCAGTGTGCAGTGCGCTCATGGACGAACCGCACAGACGGCTCACGGTTTGTGCCGCCGACGTGTGCGGGATCTGGGTCATCAGCGACGCCATGCGCGCGATGTTCCAGCCTTGCTCCAGGGTCTGGTTAACACAGCCCCAGATCACGTCTTCGACTTCAGCCGGGTCAACTTTGCTGTTGCGCTCCAGCACTTTGCTGATCAGGTGCGCCGACATGTCTTCGGCGCGGGTGTTGCGGTGCATGCCACCCTTGGAGCGGCCCATCGGGGTGCGACCGAAGTCGACAATCACCACGTCTCTAGGATTCAAGCTCATAATTTCACTCTCACTCTAATGGGGCGCTTAACCGAAGAAGCTCTGACCGTTTTTGGCCATTTCACGCAGCTTCGCAGTCGGGTGGTACAGCGCGCCCAGTTCAGCGTACTGATCAGCCAGGGCTACGAACTCTGCCACACCGATCGAGTCGATGTAGCGCAGCGCGCCGCCACGGAACAGCGGGAAGCCAATGCCATAGACCAGGCCCATGTCGGCCTCGGCTGCCGTTTCAACGATGCCGTCTTCCAGGCAACGCACGGTTTCCAGACACAGCGGGATCATCATCCAGTTGATGATGTCTTCGTCGGTGACGTCGCGCTGCTCGTAGACAATCGGCTTGAGCACTTCAAGCACGCTCGAATCCACGACTTTCTTCTGCTTGCCTTTCTTGTCCGCCTCGTAGGCGTAGAAACCTTTGCCGTTTTTCTGACCCAGACGGTTGGCTTCGTACAGCGCATCGACTGCCGAGCGACGGTCGTCTTTCATGCGATCCGGGAATCCTTCAGCCATCACGTCACGGCCGTGGTGACCGGTGTCGATACCGACCACGTCCATCAGGTAGGCAGGGCCCATCGGCCAGCCGAATTTTTCCATCACTTTGTCGATACGCACAAAGTCGACACCGGCGCTGACCAGCTTGGCGAAACCGCCGAAGTACGGGAACAGGACGCGGTTGACCAAAAAGCCCGGGCAGTCGTTGACCACGATCGGGTTCTTGCCCATTTTCTTGGCGTAGGCAACCGTGGTGGCAACCGCCAGATCACTGGACTTCTCGCCACGGATCACTTCAACCAGCGGCATCATGTGCACCGGGTTAAAGAAGTGCATGCCGACAAAGTTTTCAGGACGCTTGAGCGCCTTGGCCAGCAGGCTGATGGAAATGGTCGAGGTGTTGGACGCCAGAATGGCGTCTTCACGCACGTGGTTTTCCACTTCGGCCAGTACCGCTTGCTTGACCTTCGGGTTTTCAACAACGGCTTCGACCACCAGGTCAACGTTGCCGAAATCACCGTAAGACAAGGTAGGACGAATACCGTTAAGGATTTCAGCCATTTTGGCCGGGGTCATGCGACCTTTATCAACGCGACCCACCAGCAGCTTGGCGGCTTCTGCCAGACCTTGCTCGATGCCGTGCTCGTTGATGTCCTTCATCAGGATCGGCGTCCCTTTGGAGGCCGACTGATAGGCAATACCGCCACCCATGATGCCGGCACCGAGAACGGCGGCCTGCTTCACGTCTTTGGCGATCTTGTCGTAGATCTTGGCTTTTTTCTTCAGTTCCTGATCGTTCAGGAACAGGCCGATCAAGGCACTCGAAGCCGAGGTCTTGGCCAGTTTGGCAAAGCCTGCCGCTTCAACTTCCAGCGCTTTGTCGCGACCGAAGTTCGCGGCTTTCTGGATGGTCTTGATCGCTTCAACCGGCGCCGGGTAGTTCGGGCCAGCCTGGCCTGCAACGAAACCTTTGGCGGTTTCGAAAGCCATCATTTGTTCAATCGCGTTCAGCTTGAGTTTTTCAAGCTTTGGCTGGCGCTTGGCCTTGTAGTCCAGCTCGCCGCTGATGGCGCGCTTGATCACGTCCAGTGCAGCGTCTGCCAGCTTGGCAACCGGCACCACGACATCAACTGCGCCGACTTTCAGTGCGTCTTCTGCACGGTTTTCTTTGCCCGAGGCGATCCACTCAACCGCGTTATCAACGCCGATCAGACGTGGCAGACGGACGGTGCCGCCAAAGCCCGGGTAGATGCCCAGCTTGACTTCTGGCAGGCCGATTTTGGCGCTGTCGGCCATGACGCGGAAGTCCGCTGCCAGGCACATTTCCAGACCGCCACCCAACGCGATGCCATTGATCACGGCAACAGTCGGGACGTTGAGGTCTTCGAAATCACTGAAGATTTTGTTGGCTTCGAGGTTGCCCGCGATCAGCTCGGCATCCGGCAACTTGAAGTTTTCGACGAATTCGGTGATGTCAGCGCCGACGATGAAGACGTCTTTGCCACTGGAAACGATGACACCCTTGACCGAAGCATCTGCCTTGATCGCATCCACTGCCTGACGCAATTCGTTCAGGGTTAGACGGTTGAACTTGTTGACGGACTCACCCTTGAGATCGAACTTGAGTTCGACGATGCCACTTTCAAGAGCCGTAACCGTGATGGCTTTACCTTCGTAAATCATCAACTGATCTCCACGATATGGAAGCTGAACAGTACACGTCGGACGCTAGCGTCTGGCTGTCATTGACCGTTGTGTCAATGCTGATGCCAATCCGCCAGGCACACCCGCCAACGCGATAGTCGGGATTCTGCGAGCATCGTCTGACAAGACAAACACCCGATTCATACGCCCGTTTGATTTGGGTGTCGACACCTTCACGGAAAAGCCAACGATTGTCAATTGTCCAAAACAAGGATGACAAAACGACTCGCCAGTCAGATTTAAAACCCGCGCAAGAGCAGACAAGGATAGACAGGGATTTACGGCAGGACAGCACACCGTAGTCGCTGACGAGGCACGAGGCTGCGATACGGGCCGCAGGACCGTCGCTGAGGGGGTCGCTTCGCAACCCATCGCAGCCTCGTGCCTCGTCAGCGACTACAAAATAGCGGTTTACGCCAGGGCTTTAAGCACTTGATCAATGGCTTGCAGGACTTGCGGCTCGCCTTTTTCGCCCCAGTACAAGGCAATCATCTGGGGCCCGGCTTCAACTTTGTACACGTTGGCCGGTAATTTGTTGAACTGGGTCAGCAAGCGCTCATCCGTGCAGACTTCACGCCACTGATTGACCCATATTCCCGGCGCTGATTGCCAATAGCACCAGACTTCAGGCTTAGTACCCCGACGCGGACGATGAAACTGCGCACACGAGCCCGGCGGCTCAGGTTCAAGCCAGTGCGGCCATTCCTGGCTCGCCAGTTGCATTGCCAACCCCATGCGCCGGGCTTCCATGCGCAATGCCATGCGACCACTCTGACGCCGCGAAGGTCGCAGCCAGGCCAAAGGGCTCAGAACCAGCACCAGGATTGACACCACGATCCATACCGTCATATTTCTACTCTCATCACTTTATAAACGAGTTGATCCCGATCCATAACACGCCTCAATAAACGGGCCATACTCATCATTAATCTCCCTTACAGGAACGCTTCACATGACCTCGCCGATGCCCTACAAACATATTTTAGTTGCCGTCGACCTGACCGAAGAATGCGACCCCGTAATCTATCGCGCCAGCGCCAGCGCTGAAGCGAACAATGCAAAACTGTCGCTCATCCATATCGTCGAGCCTATGGCGATGGCCTTTGGTGGTGACGTCCCCATGGACCTGTCACAGCTTCAGCAACAGCAGTTCGACCAGGCCAAAGCGCGTCTTGAGCGCCTGATCGACATCTACCCGCAACTGTCCAAAGACAACTGCCACCTCAAATACGGCCAGCCACGCCAGGAAATCCACGGCTTTGCCAAAGAGCACGGCTGCGAACTGATCGTCGTCGGCAGCCATGGCCGCCACGGTCTGGCGCTGTTGCTGGGCTCTACGGCCAACGACGTACTGCACGGCGCACCGTGCGACGTACTGGCCGTGAGCCTGAAAAAACCTGAGTAAGGCTCGCCTTGCGCCCAACAAAAAGCCCGGCCCCTGATTAAAGGGCCGGGCTTTTTGTTTCAACGCACCGTCACTCAGGCATCCAGCTCGGCCCAACGCTCGACCAATTGATCAAGCTCGGCTTGCAGCTTCTCCAGCTTGGCAATCACAGCAGCGGTTTCAGCGGCAGGACGCTGGTAAAAACCGGCTTCGGCCATTTCAGCCTCGACAGCCGCGATGGCCTGTTCTTTGGCATCGATGTCGCCCGGCAACGCTTCCAGCTCGCGCTGAAGCTTGTAGCTGAGCTTCTTTTTCGCCGCAGGTGCAGGCTGTGCAGCGGCCGGAGCCGGTGCTGCGGTGACCACCGCCGAATTCAAGTCAGCCTTGCCCGACTTGCTTTCGGTGACGCCCAGCAGACGCGGCGAACCGCCCTGACGCAGCCAGTCCTGATAACCGCCCACGTATTCACGCACCTTGCCTTCACCTTCGAAGACCAGGGTGCTGGTGACAACGTTGTCGAGGAATGCCCGGTCATGGCTGACCATCAGCACAGTGCCCTGGAAGGTCAACAACACTTCTTCGAGCAACTCGAGGGTTTCTACGTCCAGGTCGTTGGTCGGTTCGTCGAGTACCAGCAAGTTAGCCGGTTTGCTGAACAACTTGGCCAGCAACAGACGCGCACGCTCACCACCCGACAGCGCCTTGACCGGCGTGCGGGCACGCTGCGGACTGAACAGGAAGTCACCCAGATAGCTGAGGACGTGGCGGCTTTGACCATCGATGTCGATAAAATCGCGGCCTTCAGCCACGTTGTCGATCACGGTCTTTTCCAGGTCCAACTGGTGGCGCAATTGGTCGAAGTACGCCACGTCGATGCGCGTGCCCTCTTCCACTTTGCCGTCGGTGGGTTGCAGGCCGCCCAGCATCAGCTTGAGCAGCGTGGTCTTGCCGGTACCGTTAGCACCCAGCAGACCAATTCGATCGCCGCGCTGCAGGACCATCGAGAAGTCTTTGACCAGGAACGGGCCGCCCGGGTGAGCGAAGCTGACGTTTTCCAGCACCATCACTTGTTTGCCGGACTTTTCAGCAGTATCGAGCTGGATGTTGGCCTTGCCGGTGCGCTCACGACGCTCGCTGCGCTCTACACGCAAGGCTTTCAAGGCACGAACACGGCCTTCGTTACGGGTACGACGGGCCTTGATGCCCTGACGGATCCACACTTCTTCCTGAGCCAGACGCTTGTCGAACAGCGCGTTGGCGGTTTCTTCTGCGGCCAGGGTGGCTTCTTTGTGCACCAGGAAGCTGGCGTAGTCGCCGTTCCAGTCGATCAGGCCACCACGGTCCAGCTCCAGAATCCGGGTTGCCAGGTTCTGCAAGAAGGAACGGTCGTGGGTGATGAACAGCACAGCGCCCTGGAAGTCCTTCAAGGCCTCTTCCAGCCAGGCAATCGCGCCGATGTCCAAGTGGTTGGTCGGTTCGTCGAGCAGCAGCAAGTCCGGTTCGGAAACCAGTGCTTGCGCCAGCAGGACGCGACGACGCCAGCCACCCGACAACTCGGCGAGGGTTTTGTCAGCCGGCAACTGCAGGCGGCTCAGGGTGCTGTCGACCAATTGCTGCAAGCGCCAGCCATCACGGGCTTCAAGGTCTTGCTGGACGTGCATCAGTTTGTCCAGGTCGGCATCGGTGACGATGTTCTGGCTAAGGTGGTGGTACTGGGCCAGCAATTCGCCAACACCGTCCAGACCTTGAGCCACTACGTCGAACACTGTCCGTCCGTCGGCTACCGGCAACTCTTGCGGCAATTCGCCAATCTTGAGCCCGGGTGCGCGCCAGACAGAGCCGTCGTCAGGCTTTTGATCACCTTTAACCAGCTTCATCATGCTGGATTTGCCGGTGCCGTTGCGGCCGATGATGCACACCCGCTCTCCACGGGCGATCTGCCAGGACACCTTGTCCAACAACGGCGTAGAGCCGAAAGCAAGGGACACATCGCTGAATTTGAGCAGGGTCATGAGCTTCTCCAAAAACTGGGCGCGCATTCTACCTGATTTGAGCCCGCAGGCGGCCGGGTATTTCGTGTACGGGCGCGTCTACCGTTCATTTCTGAACAAGATGCACCGGTTAGCCGCCAAGGCTTTCACGGGTTGCCGGCAAAAGGCTAAGCTACGACACAGTCTGTGCAGCCGAGCGCTGCACGTGTCGTGTTTTCAATCTGTACGGAAGCCTCATGCGCAGTCGTCTTTTCAACTTTTTATCCTGCCTGCTGCTCTCTACCTGCGCCGTGCAATCCACGCTGGCTGCAGACCTGACCCAACAACGGCAACTGTACGATGACGCCAAGCGCGCCCTGGCCAAAGGTGACTCCGGCCCTTATTTTCAAAATGCCGCCGCCCTGCGCACGTACCCGCTGACCCCTTACCTGGCCTACGACGAGCTGACCGCACGCCTCAAATCTGCCAGTAACGCCGAAATCGAACAGTTTTTGGCCGAACATGGCGACCTGCCACAGTCCAACTGGATGAGGTTGCGCTGGTTACGCTGGCTGGCCGAGCGTGGCGACTGGGCAACCTTCGTCAAGTATTACGACCCCAAGCTCAATTTCACCGAGCTGGACTGCCTCAATGGCCAATACCAGATCAGCCACAACCTCAAGGCTGAAGGCTATGCCAGCGCCGAAAAACTGTGGCTGGTGGGCAAAGCCCAACCTACCGCCTGCGACGCCCTGTTCGGGCAATGGGCCGCCGAAGGCCAGTTGACCGAGCAAAAGCGCTGGCAGCGGGTCAAACTCGCCGCCGAGGCACGTAACTATGCGCTGGCCACCTCCTTGGCCAGCGGGCTGACCACACTGGGCCCGCAAGCCAAACTGATGATCGCCGTGGCCCAAAAGCCCGACATGCTCAGCCAGCCTTCGGTGTTCCTGCCAGCCAGCGAAGCCATGTCGGATGCAGTCGGTCTGGGCCTGCGCCGCCTCGCCCGCCAGGACCCGGAAAAAGCCGCGTCGCTGCTCGACACTTATGCCAATAACATGCACTTTTCCCGTGACGAAAAAGTGTCAATCGCCCGGGAAATCGGCCTGACGTTCGCCCGTCGTTACGACAGCCGCGGCCTGGCCATCATGACCCAGTACGACCCGGAGCTGCGTGACAACACCGTCACCGAATGGCGTCTGCGCCTGCTGTTGCGCCTGGCGCGCTGGGAAGACGCGTATCAGTTGACCAAAAAACTGCCGCAAGACCTCGCGACCACCAACCGCTGGCGCTACTGGCAAGCCCGCAGCCTGGAGTTGGCCGAGCCGAAAAACCCGCAAGCGTTGGTGCTGCTCAAGAATGTCGCCAAGGAACGTGATTTCTACGGCTTCCTGGCCGCCGATCGGGCGCAAACACCTTACAAGCTCAACAACAAGCCGCTGGTGCTCAGCCCGCAACTGGTCAACAAGGTACGCAACACACCGGGTATTCAGCGCGCCCTGGAGTTTCACGCCCGGGGCCAGGTGGTGGATGGTCGGCGTGAGTGGTACTACGTCAGCCGTCACTTCAACCGTGACGAGATGGTCGCCCAGGCCAAACTGGCTTACGACCTGAAGTGGTACTTCCCGGCCATTCGTACCATCAGTCAGGCGCAGTATTGGGACGATCTGGATATTCGCTTCCCGATGGCGCACCGCGACACCCTGGTACGCGAAGCTAAAGTCCGCGGCCTGCATTCAAGCTGGGTATTCGCCATTACCCGCCAGGAAAGCGCCTTTATGGACGACGCCCGTTCCGGCGTGGGCGCCAGCGGCTTGATGCAATTGATGCCCGCCACCGCCAAAGAGACTGCCCGCAAATTCAGCATCCCGCTGGCCTCGCCACAGCAAGTGCTGGACCCGGACAAGAACATCCAGTTGGGCGCCGCCTACTTGAGTCAGGTACACGGCCAGTTCAATGGCAACCGCGTGCTCGCTTCAGCGGCCTATAACGCAGGCCCGGGCCGGGTACGTCAGTGGTTGAAGGGCGCGAACCATTTGGGCTTTGACGTGTGGATCGAAAGCATCCCGTTCGACGAAACCCGCCAATACGTGCAGAACGTGTTGTCTTATTCGGTGATCTACGGGCAAAAGCTCAACGTGCCACAGCCGCTGGTGGACTGGCATGAACGGTATTTTGATGATCAATAACTGACGAACCCCCTGTAGGAGCGAGCTCGTCTCGCGATCTTTTTAAGGTCAAAAGATCGCGAGGCAAGCTCACCCCCTACAGTCATTCCAGAATAGTGACTGGCATGCCGACTTCCAGCACGCCTTCGCCGTCATTCACCAGGTTTTGCCCAAACATCGCACCACCTTCCTGCTTGCGGTAGTGGTTCAAGGTCGCGAACGGCTCACGATTGGCGTCCCGCTCGCCGGTCTGCGGGTCGATCGTGGTGAGGATGCAACGCGAGCACGGCTTGACCACTCGAAACTCAACATCGCCAATGCGGATGCGCTTCCAGCCGTCTTCAGCAAACGCTTCGCTACCTTCAATCACCAGGTTGGGGCGAAAGCGCAGCATCTCCAGCGACCGCCCTACTTTCTGCGAAAGGTCATCCAGCGAGGCCTGACCGATCAACAGCAAGGGGTAGCCATCGGCGAACGCCACTTTGTCATCATCCTGCCCGTAGCCCGACTCTGTCATGCGCGCGCGTTGCAGCGGCACATGCACCAGGCGCACCGGTTTGTCGATAAAGCCGCTTAGCCACTGCGCCGCTTCATCTCCGGCATCCGGCACGCGCAAGGTGTCGCGCCAAATGGTCACACCGCGCAAGTTATCGTCCGGGTTCGGCAACGCCACCTCCAGAGGTGCAAAGTCCTGGGCACTCAAGGTCAGGCCGCCCGCGCCACTCCACAGGGCCGACAGCTGGCTCATTTTTGGCTCTGTACGCTGCGTCAGGAATCGCCCGCTCGCTTCGTCCACCAACATCCAGCGTCGATCACCGACCAGTCCCAGCTTGTCCAGTCGGGCATGCGGCAGGCTTTCGCCTTTGCCGGATTTCAGTGGGAAGCGATACAGCGCACTCAGACGAAGCATGGGTCAGATCCCTGCAAGGTAAAAAAGCCACAGTATAGAAGCCTTCGGCCCTGCAAAGATCCCCCATTGGGACAGAATCAGGCAGGCACTTCGTCCAGCATCAGGCGCTGACGAACGACATCCACCAATTTGTCCGGCTGGAATTTGGAGAGGAAGTTGTCACACCCCACCTTCTTCACCATCGACTCGTTGAAGCTGCCGGACAATGACGTGTGAAGTACCACATACAAACTGCGCAGACGAGGATCGTTACGAATTTCAGTGGTTAAACGGTAACCATCCATTTCTGGCATTTCCGCGTCGGTGAACACCATCAGCAGCTTGTCAGTCATGACCTGCCCGGAATCGGCCCAGGCCTTGAGCATGTTGAAGGCTTTAAGGCCGTCGCTGGCGACATGCATTTTGATCCCCAACTGCGACAACGTTTCCCGCAACTGCGCCAGGGCCACGCTGGAATCATCGACCAGCAGCACTTCACGGCCCCGCGCCCGCTCCAGCACCGGGTCGGCCAGCTTGTCGGGGGAGACTTTGGCGTTGTACGGCACGATCTCGGCCAAGACCTTTTCCACGTCGATGATTTCCACCAGTTGCTCGTCAACCTTGCTGATGGCGGTCAAATAATGGTGACGCCCGGCGCTGGCGGGCGGCGGCAGGATGGCTTCCCAGTTCATGTTGACGATCCGGTCCACACTGCCCACCAGAAAGGCCTGAATCGAGCGGTTGTACTCGGTGACGATGATCGTGCTGTCGGGCCCCGGCACCACCGGGCGCATGCCGATGGCCTGGGAGAGGTCGATGACGGGCAGGGTCTTGCCGCGCAAGTTGATGACCCCGCACACATGCCGATGGCGATGGGGCATCAGGGTCAACTTGGGCAGCTGTAACACTTCTTGCACCTTGAACACGTTGATTGCGAACAACTGCCGCCCTGCAAGACGAAACATCAGAAGTTCCAGTCGGTTTTCACCGACCAACTGTGTGCGCTGGTCTACCGTGTCGAGAATGCCGGCCATAGATATTTCCTGGGCGTGTGTGCGAAAGGTCCTAGGCTATCGACACGACACGTCGATTCTTGACCCTTCCCTACCCTCACACCCTAAAAATAATGGCCAGATGACATCTGGCGCTTTTAGGAACTCAACAGCGGTGAGTTTTGCGGCAAATGTACGCGCAACGCGCCTTTGTGTGCGCTGAAGCGCAAGCTCTCGCCGGTTAGCGGCTCGCCATCGAGGTTAAGCGCCAGCCCTTGCGCGGCCTTGATCTCTACCCATGGCAGGCGCGCCCGGACAAACAGGTTATCCAGCCCCCAGCCACCCGCCATGAGGTTTTTTACCGTACCGACCACCTCTTGTGGCGCGGGCAAGATACTCACGTCCAGCAGGCCATCATCGGCCAATGCCTGCGGGCACAACTCGTGCCCACCGCCCGCTTGGCGGCCATTGCCAATGCCCAACGCCAACAATTGGCCTTGCCACTGAAAATCGGGGCCTTGCAGCTCGGCGTAGGCCGCCTGCAACTCACTGAAACGTGAAAGCCCGGTAAACAGATAGGCCGCGCCGCCGATGACTTTTTTCAAGTCTTCTGAGGTATTGGCGGTGACCTGGCTACCAAAGCCGCCCGTGGCCATGTTCAAAAAGTACTGCCCGCCGACTTCACCCAAATCTATCTGCCTGGCCGGTACGTCCAGCAGCCCCAAGGCCGGGCCGGGTTCCAGCGGCACCCCCGCTGCACGGGCAAAGTCATTGGCCGTGCCCAACGGCAACAGCACCAGGCTGGCGGAGGTCTGCGCCTGCGCCATCGCTTCGGCCACATCACGCAACGTGCCGTCACCGCCACCTGCAATCAACTGCTCGTAACCGGCCTCAAGCGCTTCGCCCACCAGACGCTGCGCGTCCCCGGCCTCCCACGTAAGGCGCACCGTCAGCTCGCGCCCACCTGCACGTTGCTGCTCGACAGCGGCCCGAACGTCTTCGTTCATGGCTTGCTTGCCGTGCAAAATCAAAAATGCCTTTCCTGCACTCATGCCGCATCTCCTGGTCAGTCCGTAGGGTTGGACAACAACCGATCAAGAAAGGCCCAACGCAAGCGGTTTATTTGCAAAAAAACCTTTCAGGGCCGTCAACGGGTCGATCAAACCGCCAGAACCCGTCAGACTTCGCCCCCCAACCGCAGCCCATTGCCTCTGGAGGCGTTCTGAATGAGCCCACTCATTCCCTGCATCATCGCCGGTGGCGCGGGCACCCGACTGTGGCCGGTGTCGCGTGAAGCCATGCCCAAGCCCTTTATGCGCCTGCCCGATGGCCAGAGCTTGCTGCAAAAGACCTTTCAACGCGCCACCGGCCTGCCGGACGTGCACCAATTGCTGACCGTGACCAACCGCGACGTGTATTTCCGTACGCTTGACGAGTATCGCCAGCACCCGGCGGACGACGTTGCGCTGGACTTCATCCTTGAGCCCTTCGGCCGCAACACCGCCCCCGCCATTGCCGCTGCCGCGCTGCACGTTGCCCAACGCTACGGCGCAGATGCGCACCTGCTGGTGCTGCCGGCCGATCACTTGATCAGCGACATCGCGGCCTTCCAGCAGGCCGTCGACAGTGCCCGGCAGTTGGCCGATCAAGGTTGGCTGGTGACGTTCGGCATTCAGCCGACCAGGGCCGAGACGGGGTTTGGCTACATCGAAAAAGGCGACGGGTGCGCCGTGGCGCGCTTTGTCGAAAAACCTGATGCCGCGACCGCTCAGCAGTACCTGGAGGGCGGCCTGCACCTGTGGAATAGCGGAATGTTCTGCATGCGCGTCGACAGCCTGCTGCAAGAGCTTGCGCAACATGCCCCGCAAATTCTTCAGGCCGTGAGCCTGTGCCTTGAGCACAGCCCGGTATTTGCAGGCCCGCAGCAATGTCAGCGCGAGCTCGACAGCCAGACCTTCGCCCAGGCGGCCGATATTTCCATCGACTACGCGCTGATGGAACACTCGAAAAAAGTCGCCGTTGTGCCCTGTCAACTGGGCTGGAGTGACATTGGCAGTTGGCAGGCAGTACGTGAATTGAGCCCCGCCGATGCCGATGGCAACCAGTGCACCGGGCAAACCGTGCTGCACGATGTACAGGGTTGTTATATCGACTCGCCTACGCGGCTGGTCGGCGGGGTGGGCCTCAAGGATTTGATCATCATCGACACCGCCGATGCGCTGCTGGTGGCCGATGCGACCCGCAGCCAGGACGTTAAATACATCGCCCAGGCGCTCAAGCAACAAGGCCACGATACGTATCGCCTGCACCGCAGCGTGACACGGCCCTGGGGCAGCTACACCGTGCTGGAAGAAGGCCCCGGGTTCAAACTCAAACGCATCGTGGTCAACCCGCAAGGCGCCTTGTCATTGCAGATGCACCGCCATCGCAGCGAACACTGGATCGTCGTCAGCGGCACCGCGCAGGTGACCAATGGCGACCAGCAGTTTGTGCTGGGCAGCAATGAGTCGACGTACATCAAAGCCGGCCGCGCGCACCGTCTGGTGAATCCAACCGACGTTGAGTTGGTGATGATCGAAGTGCAATGCGGGGACTACGTAGGGGAAGACGACATCGTGCGTTTCAATGACGTGTATGGGCGCACAGAAACGCCGTAAACGCGGAGCTGCCGCCCGATCTTTGACGCCGCGCTGAGGCGCGTAAAACAGGCCACTTCGGGATTCTTGGGTACATATCCATTGCTGCGGCAACGGCCACTTAGGGTTCCGGCCTTACGCCGTGAGCCCGCCGCGATCGGCCATCCCTGGCCGTGTCGCGGCTAACCCGGCGTCCTGCCGGGTTACCCACTGCGCAAAACCTGCGTTCGGCCAGCGTGGTTTAACGGGGCCTCTCAGATCAAAAGCCAGATCAAGATCAAAAGATCGCGAGGCAAGCTCGCTCCTACAGAGCCTTTAGAATCAATCACTTATTTTATGTTTGATAAGAGGGGCCACCACGTCTTCGACGCCGCGCTGTCGCGCAGCAAACAGGCCTCCGAGTATCTTCAGCATCCCCCAATCGGTTCCCTCTCCTTCGGGAGTGGGCTAGGGTGAGGGGCTCTTAGACCAAGATCAAAAGATCGCGAGCAAGCTCGCTCCTACAGGGCCTGTAGAATCAATCACTTATTTTATGTTTGATAGGAGGGGCCGCCCCGTCTTCGACGCCGCGCTGTCGCGCATCAAACAGAACACTGTAGTCGCTGACGAGGTACGAAGGCTGCGATCGGCTGCGTGCAGCCGTAAAACCATCCACTTCGGGATTCTTGGGTACATATCCATTGCTGCTGCAACGGCCACTTAGGGTTCCGCCCTTACGGCGCGTCACTTTGAAAGCGCAAAGTAACCAAACGCTTTTTGCCCCAACCCCTCGGTGCCTCGCTGAGGCTCAGCATGCCCTCACCACAGGCCTTGCTCCGTGGGCCCGCCGCGATCGGCCATCCCTGGCCGTGTCGCGGCTAACCCGGCGTCCTGCCGGGTTAGCCACTGCGCAACATCTGCGTTCGGCCAGCGTGGTTTAACGGGGGCTTAGATCAAGATCAAAAGCCAGATCAAGATCAACAGATCGCGAGGCAAGCTCGCTCCTACAGAGCCTTTAGGATCAATCAGTTATTTATGTTTGATAAAAGGGGCCGCCCCGTCTTCGACGCCGCGCTGTCGCGCAGTAAACAGGCCACCAAGTATCTTCAGCATCCCCCAATCGGTTCCCTCTCCTTCGGGAGAGGGCTAGGGTGAGGGGCTCTTAGACCAAGATCAAAAGATCGCGAGCAAGCTCGCTCCTACAGGGCCTTTAGAATCAATCACTTATTTTATTTTTGATAGGAGCTGCCGCAGGCTGCGGCAGCTCCAGGTTTGCGGGTTAGCCCAACACTTCGCTTAGCGGGATAAAGCCGATCCCGTCGCCTTCGGCCAGTGTGCTGCCTTCAAGCACTTCCACCAGCCCATCGGCCCAGGCAGCGCTGCGTAAAACGCCTGAGCTCTGATTTTTGTAAATGATTGCCCGGCCTTGATCCAGCCGGCCACGCAGGTACTCGCGGCGATTACCCGGCTTGGCCCAGACAAATCCGGCTGGCACTTGAAACTTCAACGGCGCAACGGCTTGCACGCCTTGACGGCGCAACAAGTAAGGCCGGGCCAGCAATGCAAAGGTCACCAAGGTCGAGGCCGGGTTACCTGGCAAGCCAATCACCGGCACACCGCGAAAATGCCCAAAGGTCAGGGGTTTTCCGGGTTTGATCGCCAGTTTCCACAGGGCCAGTTCGCCTTCTTCACGCAGGGCTATCCCGAGAAAGTCCGCCTCCCCCACCGAGACCCCACCCGTGGACAAGATCAGGTCAACCGCGCCCAGCTCCGCCAAACGTTTTCGGGTGGCAGGCAGTTCGTCAGGCAAGATCCCGGCGTCGACCACCTCACACCCCATGCGCTTTAACCAACTGCACAGCACCACGCGGTTGCTGTTGTAGATCTGCCCCGGCCCCAACGGCTGGCCCGGCTCGATCAGTTCGTCACCGGTCGACAGCACCGCCACTTTGACCCGGCGGATTACCTTGAGCGTGGCGCAGCCCAGAGACGCCGCCAAGCCCTGCTCGATCGGCCCCAGCCGGGTACCGGCAAGCAGTACGGTTTCGCCCACGGTGGTTTCCTGCCCTTGAGGACGAATGTTCTGCCCCACGGTCAGCGCCTCAGTGAACAACACCCGTTCATCGGCCTGGACCTGAGCGTTTTCCTGCATTTCGACGCAATCGGCGCCCTGTGGAACCGGCGCGCCGGTGAAGATCCGTGCGCAGGTGCCCGGCGTCAACGGCTCAGGCGCTTGCCCGGCAAAAATCCGCTGACTGACAGGCAGCGGTTCGCCCGACCAGTCAGCCAGGTTGAGTGCGTAACCGTCCATGGCACTGTTGGGCCACGGCGGCAAATCAAGGCTTGCCACCAGGTCATCGGCCAGAACCCGCCCGTCACTGTCGGCCAACAGCACTGACTCGCTGTCACGGATCGGCGCCGCTTCGGCCAGCGCCAGCAATTGCGCCAGTGCGACTTCAACGGGCATCAACTCGCCCGTACGCCCCGGCTTACCCACGGGTTTCACAGGCCGGTGCCTGCTTCAAGTGCGCGACAAAGTTGCAAGGCCGGTGACGGGCATCCAGTTGCTCGGCCAGAATGCCGTCCCAACCGGTACGCACCGCATTGGTCGAACCCGGCAGGCAGCACACCAGCGTGCCATTGGCCAAACCGGCCAAGGCGCGTGATTGCACGGTCGAAGTACCGATATCGGCCACGGATATCTGGCGGAACAATTCGCCAAAACCATCGACCTGCTTGTCCAGCAGGCAACTCACCGCCTCTGGCGTGCTATCACGCGCAGTAAAGCCGGTGCCGCCGGTGATCAACACCACTTGTACTTCATCATCGGCAATCCAGGTCGCCACCTGGGCGCGAATTTTATACAGGTCGTCCTTGAGCAATACCCGCGCCGCCAAATGGTGCCCGGCCTCGCTCAAACGATCGACAAAGACTTGCCCGGACGTGTCGGTTTCGAGGGTCCGGGTATCGCTGACGGTTAACACCGCAATGTTCAAAGGAACGAAAGGAGCATCAACTTTGGCTTTCATAGACGGGGTCCGGTTGTAGGAAAAACAGGTGGGTGTTATATCACGCCCTTATTCGCCAGACGGAGCGTAGCCCATTCATGCAGCCGTTTCAGAGTTCGATTTTGCTTCTGGCCGGGGGCCGGGGCCAGCGTATGGGTGGCCAGGACAAAGGCCTGGTTTTGTGGCGCGGGCAGCCGTTGATTGCTTATGTACAGCAAGCGGCGCGTGCGCTGACCGATGACTTGATCATTTCCTGCAATCGCAACCACGACCGCTACGCCGCCTATGCCGACCAGTTGGTGAGCGATGGCAATGATGACTTTGACGGGCCACTGGCGGGTATTCGGGCGGGCCTGGCGGCGGCTCGGCATTCACACCTGCTGGTGCTGCCGTGCGATGTGCCCAGGGTCAATGGCGAGCTGCTCGGCACGCTGCTTGCGGCCGCCGCCCGTGCGCCGGACACACCGCACATGGTGCGTCAGGGTGAACACTGGGAGCCGTTGTTTTGTGTGATCCCGACGGCATTGGCACCGGCATTCGAAGCAGCCTGGCACACGGGCGAACGCAGCCCGCGAAAAATCATGCTCCAGCTCAATGCACAGCCCGTACAATGCCCCGAAAATGATTCACGGTTAAGCAACTTCAACACTGCTGACTTACTGATATAAGCTAACGCGCTGTTCTTGTGGCTAACCACGGAACTTGAGAGCGATGTATACGTCTCAAGGACAGTGATTAATAACAGCACCCCTATTTGTTGGAGATAGACATGACTCATCGGACTCTGGCCGCTCTTATGCTCACTGCAGGCCTGGCCGCCCTTGCTGGTTGCTCCTCGCCAAGCGTGATCACACTCAATGATGGCCGTGAAATCCAGACAGTCGACGCCCCTAAGTACGACTCGTCGTCGGGCTTTTACCAGTTCAAACAATTGGACGGTAAAGAAACCCGCATCAACAAAGACCAGGTTCGTACCGTTAAAGAACTGTAAGCCTTCGGGTTTATGCGCTGAAAAACAAAACCCGCCAAGTGCGGGTTTTGTTTTTTGACGCATCTGTAAAAAACCTGGCTGTTGCTGAGACTGCGCGATCAGAAGCGATACGTTACCGAGCCACCAAAGCCGTTGGCGCTGTTTTCATACTTGGCGTCATAAGTCAGGCCCAGCGCGGGCTGGCTGTCATGAACCTTGATCGGCTGTTCCTTGAGGTAGGAATAGGCAACGTCGAAAGTCAGGTTATCCACGGGTGTCCAACCGGCACCCACGCTGAATACTGTCCGATCTCCCGTAGGAATCCGTACCGAACGATCGGTGTTGTTGGTGGGGGTCTGGTCCAGCGTTAAACCGGTGCGCAACACCAACTGCTTATTGACCCGATACGCCGCGCCGATGGCATGCGACCACGTGTCATGCCAGTTCTGCACCTCGGTGATGGAGGCCAGCTCGCTACTTCCGTCGGACACGCCGGAGTTGTTGACGGTGATTTTCTTCAACTGGCTCCAGCGGGTGTAGGTACTGCCCGCATAAAGGGTCCAGTCATCGTTGAGTTGATGAGTGACCGAGAAGTCCACCGACGACGGCGTGGTGATGTTCAGCTTGGCGCCGTAACGCTGCGGCCCTCCGTCCACCAGATCAGAGAGCAGGCCCGAGGCGTTGGTGTGGCCGCTCAGGTGGTAAACCACCTGCGAGTGATAGGTCACACCGAAGCGGGTGCTGTCCAGCGCCTGTACCAACAGCCCGGCGTTAAAACCGATGGCGTTGTCGTCGCCCTTGATCTTGACGGTTTCATTGCCCAGGCCAAACGCCGGCACTTTGGAGTCCAGCTCGCCAGTGAGACGGTTGAACGTCGGCCCGAAACCTACCGAGACTTTATCGTTAAAGGCATAGCTGACCGTCGGCTGGGTAGTGATGACTTGCACTTTGCTTTTGCTGCCAAAGCCGTTGCCCTGGAAGCTGCTCTCATAGTCAGTCACCAGGCCGAACGGGGCATAAACGCCCAGACCAAAGGCCCAATGCTCGTCAATCGGAGTGACCAGGTAGCCAAACGGCACACCAATGCCGGGTACCATGTCGCCTTTGTTGGTGCCCGGGTTATCAGCGCCAAACTGCGTAGAGCTGGCGTCCTTGATGGTGGATTTGGCATCAAGGTAGGTGGCGCCAACGCTGACTTCGTTTTGCTTGAGGCGGGACATCCCGGCAGGGTTGCCATACACGGTACTGGCATCGTCGGCAGAAGAGGAGCGCCCGGCAAAACCGGTTCCCATCCCGCTGACACTTTGTTCGTTAAGGGAGAAACCACCGGCGAGCAGTTGAGTCGAGGCAACAGCAACAGAGAGCGCCAAAGCGCTTTTGAGCATTTTTTTATTCATTATTAGAACTCGAATGAGTGGGCAGCGCTGAGGAAGCTACCAATCTTCGAGGAGGCAGTTTATGAAGAGTTTTTCATGTTTATTTTTGTCCGACAATCCGGGCATTTTCAGCGACTTTGGCTAGTTTTTCGGCTCTCATAAAGACCCTTGAGCCCCAATCTGACTGCCCGGTTTTGTCTGGTTTTTCGCGATGTTCAATTACCAGTCGAGGCGGATACGGCTCTCGAAAAAACGCTCTTCGCCGGTCAGCGGGTCGGTAAAACGCAAGCCCTGCGCCAGCAGCTTCAGGGGCTTGGCGTAGTCATCCACAGCGTCCTTGATGACCTCGGGATAAAACGGATCGTTGCAGATCCCTGCCCCCAGCGCTGCCATGTGCACGCGCAACTGGTGTTTTTTACCCGTAACCGGGTACAGCGCATAACGCCACAGATCGCCGTTTTTCTCGCACACTTCGACACGGGTTTCGGTATTACTGGCGCCCGGCCCTTCTTGCATGCGGAAGAACGGTTCGCCCTCCACAAGACGGCTTTTGTGCACGCGCGGCAATTCCAGATCTGGCAAGGCCCGGGCAATGGCTTCGTAGCGTTTTTCAATGTTTCGCGTAGGGAATAACGACTGATACGCCGAGCGGCTGGTCGGGTTCGCAGAGAACAGCACCAACCCCGCCGTGTGCCGGTCGATCCGGTGCAGCGGCACCAGATTGGGGTTGTCCAGCGTGCGGATCAAACGGCGTAGCAAGGTTTGCTCGACGTACTCGCCCGCCGGGGTCACGGGCAGAAAGTGCGGTTTGTCTGCCACCACCAAATGCTCATCGGCATACAAAATGGTTTCTTGCACCGGAATCGGCGTTTCGTTAGGTACTTCGCGAAAATAATGAATGCGCAGGCCTTCTTTGTACGCCAACTGCGGGCTGATCGGCACGCCGTAGGCGTCCAGGACCCGGCCACGGGCGATTCGATCCAGCCATTGCTCACGGCTGATGGCCCGAAAGTGCTCGCACAAACAGTCGAGTACCGTCGGCCATTGACCCGGTGGCAAGTACAAGGTGCTGGCTTGATGCTCGGCGGCGTTGAAAAGCTGGGTCGACATAAAAAACTCTGGGCAAGAAAAGCAGCCCGCGATTATCGCGCACAGTGCGCCACAAGCTACAGCAGAAAGTGGGCTACCTGCTCAGTGTCAAACGGCCAGTCCAGCTCAGCGCCGGTGTCGATCCGACGCAACACGGGGATGCGCAAGCCGTAGGCCTCAGCCAATTCTTCACGGTCGGCAATATCAACCAGCTCAACCAGCAAGCCGTCTTCATACACCAACGGCATCAAGACGCCTTCAGCCACTTCGCACAGATGGCAACCCAAGGTGCCGAGCAACTGACATTCGGGAAGCATGATCATTAACCTGTGTAGGGTGGGCATATAGTTTAGGAGCCTTGCCCGGGCACGTCGACCCGCCTGTCGGCAGCGCTTGTGCAGCAACGCTGATCAGAGCAATCGCTTTACACCGCTGCTTACGACTACGCTACGTACTGGCGTGCTCTTGTGGCCCATACAGAGTGCTCAGCTAGAAAAATGAGTGAAGGAAGCGCTTAGTGTTTGCCAATTTGTTAATCATCCTCGCCTCTTCATTGGTGGTCATTGCCCTGTTTCGACGCCTGAAACTGCCGCCGGTGCTGGGTTATTTGTGCGTCGGCCTGTTCATCGGCCCAACGGCGCTGAACTGGGTCAATAACAGCCCGGACCTGCCGGACCTCGCCGAGTTGGGGGTGGTGTTTTTGCTGTTCTCGCTGGGGCTGGAGTTCTCACTGCCCAAAATGCTCAAGCTGCGCCGCGTAGTTTTTGGCCTCGGCAGCCTGCAAGTCATCTGCACCGCCGTGGTCCTGGGCGGCTTGCTGCTTGCCTTTGGCATGTCAGCCAGCAGCGCCTTTTTGCTGGGCGCAGGCCTGGCCCTGTCTTCCACGGCCATCGTCAGCAAAGAGCTGACCAGCCTGGGGGAAATTTTCAGCCCCCACGGCCAGAACGCAATTGGCGTATTGCTGTTCCAGGACGTGGTGGCCGTATTGCTGCTGACGCTGGTACCGGTGTTTGCCGGCAGCAGCGATCAAGCTTGGTATTGGGCGCTGCCGATCACCTTGGGCAAGACCATCATTCTGTTTGTCGGCCTGCTCATCACCAGCCGCTTCGTACTGCCGCGCCTGTTTCACGAGGTGGCGGCCTCACGTTCTGCCGAACTGTTTGTGTTGCTGGCCCTGGTGATCGTGCTGGTCACGGCCTGGTTGACCCACCTGCTGGGGTTGTCCCCGGCGCTCGGCGCGTTCCTGGCGGGCATGTTGCTGGGTGAAAGCCATTACCGGCACCAGATCGAGGCCGACATCCGGCCTTTTCGCGACATTCTGCTGGGGCTGTTTTTCGTCAGCATCGGCATGCTCATCGACCTGCAATTGTTCCTGCACCACGGCTTTTTGATTGTCGGCCTCACCTTGGCGCTGATGCTCATCAAAGGCGCAGTTGTGGCGACGCTGGTCAAGCTGCGCGGCAGCGACGGCGAGACCGCCTGGCGCAGCGGCCTGGCATTGGCCCAAGGCGGTGAGTTCTGCTTCGCGCTGATGGCACAAATGCAGCTCAATGCGCTGATCCCGTCGCAATACGCCCCTTACTTGTTGGCCGCGACGTTCTGCTCCATGTTGCTCACGCCCCTGCTGCTGCGCGCCGCTCCTCGCATCGCCGCCAGCTTGCACCACACCTCGAACGAAGAAGCCGAGCTGGAAAAAATCACCGAGCAAAGTGCCGAGCTGCAGGGGCATGTGGTGATCTGCGGCTTTGGCCGGGTCGGCCAGTCCATCGGGCGCTTCCTGCACCGTGAAAATCAGGACTTTATCGCCCTTGACTACGACCCGGACCAGATCCAGAAGGCCAACAAAACCGAAAGCACTGTGCATTACGGCGACGCCCGCCGTGGCGATTTGTTGCGGGCGGTGGGCCTTGATCGTGCCCGCTTGCTGGTGATTGCCGTGGACAACACCGAAATCGCCATGAGCGTGCTGAAAGAGGCCCGTCTCATCACCATTGCAGTGCCGATTCTGGTCAGAACCCGCGACGACAGTCGGCTTACCGAGCTCAAGGCCGCCGGCGCCACCGAAGTGGTGCCCGAATTGCTCGAGTCCAGCTTGATGCTGGCATCACACGCCCTGATATTGCTGGGGCTGCCTGAAAGAACCGTACGCCACCGCGTCGATGAAGTGCGGCATAACCGCTATCACTTGTTGGAAGGTTGTTTTGAGAGCAGCGAGCCACTGGACACGCCGGGTTTTCCCCGCGACGACGAATGATTTAAGGTAAGGTTTGCTTCCGCTCGGGGTTAAGCCGTCTAGTCTGAGTGTTCCAGGGCACCAGCAGGTCAGCGCATTGATCTGATGTGAAGAAAAGTAGTGAACCTTCAGCGAATGCCTACACTCGAACCATCAAGAAGCCACACACGGAGTTAATCATGGCCCGCATAACAGCAAAGAATGCTCAAGAAATCCTCAAAGCCGATCTCCAGACTCTGGTCAACGACGCAGAACGCCTGCTGGAACACAGCGCTGCGCTGGCAGGTGATCAGGCCGATGAGCTGCGCGACAAGATCAAGCTGAGCCTGGACAAGGCGCGTGCCTCGCTGGAAGACACCAAAGAGTCCTTGCACGAGCGCGGTGAAGCCGCGGTGACGGCTGCCGAAGACTATGTACAGAGCAACCCGTGGCAATCGGTCGGCATTGCTGCCGGGGTCGGCTTTTTGATTGGCCTGCTGGCCACCCGGCGCTGATATGACAAACGAAGAATCCGGCTCCCCTCGTTCCTCACCGCGGCGCCTGGGTGCCGCGTTTCTGGGTCTGCTGCACAGCCACGTCGAGTTGCTGGGCATCGAGCTGCAAGAACAGAAGGCACGGACCGTCAGCCTGTTGCTGTTCGCCGGGCTGGCACTGGTGTTCGGGTTGTTATTGCTGCTCGGCCTGTCGGCGCTGGTGCTGATCGTGCTATGGGACAGTTATCGACTGCCCGGCATTATCGGGCTCTGCGTCTTTTACACCCTGGCAGCGGCGTTCTGTGGTTTGCGCCTTAAAGCGGCCGTGTTTGATGAGTCCTCTCCTTTCAACGCCACGCTCGAAGAGCTGGCCAAAGACCGGGAGCGTTTGTTGCCATGAGCCTGCCTGAAATGCCGCCAAACGCTTCGCGCCGTGACATGCGCAAAATGCTGATTCGTCTGCGCATGGAAATGCACCGCCAAGAGATTCGTCATGAATCGCAACAATTGCTGGAGCCGTTGAACAAAATGCGCGGTGTCACCAGCAACTGGAAAGAACACCTGGGTATCAAGCACGCCCCGCTGTGGGGTGTGGCGGTGGTGACTCTGCTGGGCTTTTTGACCGGCAAAGGCACTAAAAGCAAAGGCTCCGGTGGCGTGTCCCGTTTAATCGGGCTGACCACCGGGCTGTTGCCGCTGATCAAACTGGTGATTCAGGGTTCTTCGCGCAAGCCCTGACGCACAGCTCGCGATCTTTTGATTTTCATGATCAAAAGATCGCGGGCATGCTTGCTGCCTAACTTATGCGCCAAGCCTTGCACCAACCCGCCTGAAGCGAGAAGCTGCGTCATCAGTCATTTGATGGAGCGCTGCGCCTTGGATTGGCAAACCCTGCTTAACCGCGAACGTCTCGGAAAACCTCATTACAGCGCCGAAGAGCTCGGGCGCAGTCCCTTTCACAAGGATCACGACCGGATTATTTTTTCCGGCGCCTTTCGCAGGCTTGGGCGCAAAACCCAAGTGCACCCGGTCAGCAGCAACGACCATATTCACACCCGCCTTACCCATTCGCTGGAGGTCAGTTGCGTCGGCCGCTCGCTGGGCATGCGCGTGGGCGAAACCATTCGCAGCGCCCTGCCCGAATGGTGCGACCCCGCCGACCTGGGCATGGTGGTGCAATCGGCCTGCCTGGCTCACGACATCGGCAACCCGCCCTTCGGCCACTCTGGTGAAGATGCCATCCGCCATTGGTTCCAGCAGGCTGCGGCCAAGGGCTGGCTGGACGACATGAGTGAGGCCGAGCGCAATGACTTCTTGAACTTCGAAGGCAACGCCCAAGGGTTCAGGGTGCTGACACAGCTTGAATACCACCAGTTCGACGGTGGTACACGGCTAACCCATGCCACCCTCGGTACGTTCCTCAAGTACCCGTGGACCGCCCGGCATGCCGACTCTCTGGGGTACAAAAAGCACAAGTTCGGTTGCTATCAAAGCGAGCTGCATTTGCTCGAAGGGATTGCCCACAAGTTGGGCCTGCCGCAAATCGAAGAACAACGTTGGGCGCGCCATCCGCTGGTGTACCTGATGGAGGCTGCTGACGACATCTGCTACGCCTTGATTGACCTTGAAGACGGCTTGGAGATGGACCTGCTGCAATACGCCGAGGTCGAGTCCCTGCTATTGAATCTGGTGGGCGATGATTTGCCCGAGACCTATCGCCAGCTCGGCCCTCAAGACTCTGAACGCCGCAAGCTGGCCATTTTGCGCGGCAAGGCCATTGAGCACCTGACCAACGCCGCCGCTCGCGCCTTTGTCGAACAGCAGGACGCCTTGCTGGCGGGCACGCTACCCGGCGATCTGGTGGAGCACATGCACGGCACGGCCAAGCGCTGCGTGCTCGACGCCAAGAACATGGCGCGTAAAAAGATCTTCCAGGACAAGCGCAAAACCCTGCATGAAATCGGCGCTTACACCACGCTGGAAATCTTGTTAAATGCTTTTTGTGGGGCGGCACTGGAACAACACGGGCACAAAACCTTATCGTTCAAAAACCGCCGCATCCTCGATTTGCTCGGTCACAACGCCCCGGACCCAAGCTGGTCCTTGCATCGCTCGTTTATGCGCATTATCGACTTTATTGCCGGCATGACTGACAGCTATGCCACCGAAATGGCCAAGGAGATGACCGGCCGATCCAGCCCTGTCTGAGTGGGGCATTACCTTGTGGTCGTTGCTGAAGGAACGACCACAAGGTAATGAACACATAAGTTGTAACCGTTTTTATTTTTTAAACACTCTGCAGTTCAATACCCAGAAAAAATGACGTTATCGAGCATTTAAATCCGGGCAAAAAATTCACCATACAAAAACAGAAGCATATGTAGGAATAATCCTAATCTTAATAAGATTCTATAAACACACTAACGACAAAACAGCCATCAAACGATTCAGCACGATATTAAACCGCCGTCACCCCCCGAACAACTCGTGAGTTCACGCCTTATTTAATGTAGGAATATTCCCATACTACGTTTGTAGGCTGATCGCTTCGTGTCTACATCCATATATCTGAGCTAAGGTGCGCGCTTTCTATTCAGCTCTTTATGGGAATTCAATATGAACACGATTTTTATTGTCGACGATCATCCAGTTATCCGCTTGGCCATTCGCATGTTGTTAGAACATGAAGGTTATGAAATAGTCGGTGAAACCGACAATGGCGTAGATGCTATGCAAATGATTCGCGAATGTGTCCCTGACCTGATCATTCTCGATATCAGCATCCCAAAACTCGACGGACTGGAAGTACTGGCGCGCTTTAACGCCATGAACTCAACCCTCAAAACCCTTGTCTTGACGGCCCAGTCACCGGCGTTGTTTGCCATGCGCTGCATGCAGTCGGGGGCAGCAGGATATGTGTGTAAACAAGAAGAACTCAGTGAACTTGTCAGTGCAATTAAGGCTGTATTCTCTGGCTACAATTACTTTCCCAGCCAAGCATTGACTCCTGAAAATATTGAAGGGCACAACTCTTCGGAGCTTGAGCTGTTCAAATTAGTCAACGACCGGGAACTGATGGTTCTCAAGCTCTTCGCCCAAGGCAAAACAAACAAGGAAATCGCCACCGGCATGTTTCTTAGCAATAAAACCGTGAGCACTTATAAAAAACGGCTCATGCAAAAACTTAAAGCCAATTCTTTGGTCGACCTCATCGAATTGGCTAAACGCAACGCCCTAGTGTGAGAAACAGGATGCCCATGCGGTTAACGTATTACTTTTATCTGCTCGCAGGACTGCTCCTGTGCGCCCCCGTGTTTGCCGAGTTACCTAAACCCGAAAGCTTTCCCCTGCTCAGCCGCTCGGGCACCTATCACATGGAAGTCCCGCTGGATAAACAACAGCGTTACTGGCTACACGAGAAACGTGAATTACAGTTGGGGGCCTCCGCCCCCGACTACCCACCGTTTGACATGACCGTCAGCGGTCAGGATTTCGAAGGCCTGACCGCTGATTACGCAGGCATCCTCGCTAAAGCACTGAATGTATCAATCAAGGTCAAACGCTTCGCGTCTCGCGATGCCGCCATCAAGGCACTGGAAGACGGCAGCATCGACGTGCTGGGCACGTCGAATGGTTTTGAAGCGGCCAATCAAAAGCTGCTGCTGTCAGCCCCCTATGCCATAGACCAGCCGGTACTGGTCACCCGTGAGGGAGAGACCCGCTCTCTCTCTGACGGCCTGGCGGGCCTGCGGCTGAGCATGGTTTACCACTATTTGCCACTGGATGAGGTCAAGGCGCTTTACCCCAACGCCATCATCCAGTCTTACCCTTCTACGCAAAATGCCATTAACTCGGTGGCGTTCGATCAGGCCGACGTCTTTCTGGGCGACACGATCTCCACCCATTACATGATCAACAAGGGCTATTTGAAGAACATCAAAATGGCCAATTTTGGCAAGCATGAAGCTCACGGCTTCAGCTTTGCCGTACGCCGCGACAACTCGCAATTACTCGACATTATCAACGCCACTCTGCTTGCCGTGCCCAATAGTGAACGCGAAAGCATTGCCAAACGCTGGAACGCCGGCAGCGACCTGCTGCTCACCGATCAAAAACTGCAACTCACCGAGCGCGAAGAACGCTGGCTGGTCAAACACCCGGTGGTCAAAGTGGCGGTCAATGAAACCTTGGCACCCCTGACTTTTTTTGATGCCGACGGCAATTTCCGCGGCATTACCGCAGATCTCCTGGAAGTGATTCGCCTGCGCACCGGGTTGCGCTTTGAAATCCAGCGCGAGCGCAGCCTCAGCACCATGATGCGCATGGTTCAGCAGCACGACACCGACATCAATTCGGCCATCAGCCCCTCCGCTTCGCGAGAAAGCGCATTGGCCTTCAGCCGTCCCTATCTAGAAAACTCATTTGTGTTGCTCAGCCGCAAAGGCGCGGAGCAACCCGCCAGCCTCGATCAACTGGCCGGCAAGCGTCTGGCGTTGACCCACGGCAACCCGCTGACCGACTACCTGGTTGCCGAGTACCCGCAGATCACCCTGGTCGAGACCGATGACATCTACCAGGCCACTGAATTACTAGCCGAAGGTAAAGCTGATGGCGCCGTCAATACGCTGGTCATTGCCAACTACCTGCTCGCCTCGCAACTGTTCCAGGACCGCTTGCAGATCAGCACAACCCTGGGCACTCAACCGGCCATGTTCTCCCTCGCCACAGCTCGGGATGCCACCGAACTCGGCTCCATACTCAATAAAGCCCTGCTAAGCATTGGCCCCGACGAGCTGGGCGTGATCAACAGCCGCTGGCGCGGCTATGTGCCGGCATCCGACAGCTACTGGCGCAATTACCACCGCCTGATTTACCAGATCATTATTGGCACCAGCCTGCTGCTGTTGCTGTCATTGGTCTGGAATGCCTACATGCGCCGCCAGATCAATCAGCGTAAAAAAGCCGAGCGCGCGCTCAGCGACCAGTTTGAATTCATGAGTGCGCTGGTCAATGGCACCCCGCACCCCATTTATGTGCGTGACCGCGCCGGCATTCTGCAAACCTGCAACGACAGCTACTTGCAGGCTTTCTCGGCCCGTCGCGAAGACGTGATCGGCAA
Organism: Pseudomonas sp. FSL R10-1350; assembly: GCF_009600525.1. Taxonomy (NCBI): domain Bacteria; kingdom Pseudomonadati; phylum Pseudomonadota; class Gammaproteobacteria; order Pseudomonadales; family Pseudomonadaceae; genus Pseudomonas; species Pseudomonas sp. FSL R10-1350. The sequence goes on along the minus strand of NZ_WIVR01000013.1, from coordinate 41,959 downwards.
AAACGTGATGCAGACCCAAAGCCTGCTCAACAATCAGCATGAAGCCCATGACTATGAGGCGGATTACCAGCGCGTGATGCGCGAAGGCACGCCGATGATCGTTGACAGACCGCTGCATATCGGTGGCAAGACGCAAACCATTTACCACTGGATCCTGCCGTATCGGGACTCATTGGGCGAAGTTCAGGGCATTATCGGCGGCTGGATTGATATCAGCGACCGACGCCAATTGATGGATGAACTGCGCGCCGCCAAAGAACAGGCAGATGACGCCAACCGCGCCAAAAGCACTTTTCTGGCGACCATGAGCCATGAAATCCGCACACCGATGAACGCCGTCATCGGCATGCTTGAACTCACTTTGAAGCGCGCCGATCAGGGCTATCTGGAACGCCCCTCCATTGAGGTCGCCTACAACTCGGCCAAAGACTTGCTGGAGTTGATCGGCGACATCCTCGACATCGCCCGCATTGAGTCCGGGCGGCTCAACCTGAGCACGGAGCGGGTGAACCTGCGTGAGCTGGCCAACTCGGTGGTACGGGTGTTTGATGGCCTGGCCCGGCAAAAAAACCTCAGCTTGGTGCTGATCTTTACCCCCGAAGACAATGCCCCCGATGTGCTGATCGACCCCCTGCGCTTCAAGCAAATCATGACCAACCTGGTCAGCAATGCGATCAAGTTCACAGAACGCGGCCAGGTCACACTTGAACTGAAGATGCTGGCGACCGGCGTTGCCGACGAGGTGGAGTTGCTGCTAAACGTCAGCGACACCGGGATTGGCATCAGCACCTTCGATCAGGCCCGCTTGTTTGAACCCTTTGCCCAGGCAGAAAACTGCGGGCAACTGGCGCTCAGCGGTGCCGGGCTGGGCCTCGTTATTTGCCGCAGCCTGTGCCAGATGATGGGCGGAACTTTGAACTTGAACAGCCAGCCCGATATCGGTACGCAGATCCACATCAAACTCACCGTCAAGACCCTCGAACCGCGCGCCGAAACCGTAGCGCAAGAACCGGCCATTGCACCCGCCGTTCGGCAGTTGAATGTGCTGGTGGTGGATGACCACCCAGCCAATCGCTTGCTGATGTGCCAGCAATTGAGTTACCTGGGGCATCAGTTCACCACGGCGCACAATGGCGCAGCCGGGCTTGAGCTGTGGACAGGCGGCGCTTTCGACCTGGTGATAGCCGACTGCAACATGCCCGTCATGAACGGCTACGACCTGACACGTGCTATTCGCCGTCACGAACACGCCGCACAGCACGCGCCTTGCACCATCCTGGGCTTTACCGCCAATGCTCAACCCGAAGAGCGCCAGCGCTGCCTTGAAGCGGGCATGAATGACTGCCTGTTCAAACCCATCAGTTTGACCTTGCTGAGCCAGCGATTAACCGCCCTTGAGCCGCTGACGTGCGCAAAGGACGTCTTCAACATTGAAAATCTCTACGCACTGTCCGGCCAGGATGACAAGCGGATCAAGCTGCTGCTCGAAGAGCTGTTGCGCACCAACCAACAGGACCTCAACACTCTGAGCAAACTGAATGTTAACGACGGCCAGGAACCCTTTGCCGCCATTGCGCACCGGATCAAAGGCGCAGCGCGTATCGTCGGGGCCGTGCAACTGATCAACCAGTGTGAACGCCTCGAACACGCCAGCCAGGCCACACTCCAGGATTGCAGTCTGGGCGTACAACACGCCATGAGGACGCTCGAGCAGACATTGCTGCGCGAGCTGGCCCAGCGTGACGCTGCCACCTGACTGTTTGTTTGCACAAAACGGCCAATCCACAGGCAGATTGGCCACGGCTTACTATGCTTACAGGCATCAGCGCCCTGATGCCTGCGGAGACATGTCATGCCTTTTACCGTGCCCGCCAGTCAGCGTCAGTTCCCGCTGCATATTCATATCAGCGTGGTGTTCACCTTACTGCTGCTCCTGATGGGCATCGCACTGGGTGTTTTCAATTACCTGCAAAACACCCGCATCATCCTCGACAGCAGCCAGAAGCTGTTCGACCAGATCGAGCAGGACGTGCAGTTGGATCTGCTGAACACCTATCAGCCGCTGCGCAACACTTTGAACTTGCTGGCGCGCAACCCGGCGGTGCAGACCGATCAATTTGATGCACGGATGGAACTGCTCCCCACCTTCGTCCAGGCACTGGATGACAACCCGGCATTGTCAGCGCTGTATATGGGCGACAATCAGGGCAATTTTTTCCAGGTCCGCCCTTTGCGCACAGAGGCGATCAAAAATCGCCAAAAAGCCCCCGCCCAAGCTGCCTATGAGGTGTGGTCCGTGCAACGTTCGGGCAAACCCTTGGGTACCGAATCAACCAAGCTTTTTTATGACGAGTCGTTAACGTTGCTGGCACAGCGCACCGCCATTAATGACAGCTACGACCCGCGCAAGCGCAGTTGGTATATCCCAAGCCACGCCAGCATTGATCAATCCACCACCAGCCCGTACTTGTTTTTCTCCACCGGCGAAGTCGGCACCACCCTGTCCAAGCGCAGCTCGGCCAAGACGGTGATCGCCGCCGACCTGACGCTGTCTGAGCTGTCCAGTACCCTCGCCAAACACTTGATCACCCCCAGCACGCAAATCGTCCTGTTCGATGAGAGCGGTCAGGCGGTGGCGTACCCGGACACCGCCAAGCTGTTAAGCGAAGAAAGCCCCACGCAATTGGCCAAGGTCACGTCCCTCAATCCGGCCCTGGAGCGTTTGATCAACCAGGGTGCAGACGCCAATCACCACCTTGATGACGGCCAGCGCCAATGGATCGTGTCGTTGGCCAAGGTGCAGGATGGCGGCTCCAACGGTTTGCAATTGGCGCTCATGGTGCCGGAGGACGAGTTGCTGGCCGACGCCTATCGGCTGCGCTGGCAAGGCACGGTGGTGGCGTTGGCGATGTTGCTGCTGTGCCTGCCATTGGGCTGGATGACTTCGCGCTTGTTGGTCAAACCGCTGAAAGGTCTGGTGCAGGAAGCCAACGCGATTCGCAGCTTCGATTTCAATTACCCGCTGCAGCAGCAGTCCCCCGTGCTGGAGATCCATCAACTGGCCGTATCGATGCGGCGAATGAAAGAAACCCTCGCCAGTTTCTTTGAGATCACTGCCAGCCTCTCGGCGCACACCCGCTTTGAGCCACTCCTGCAATCGGTGATGGTTGAAATGATCAAGATTGGCCAGGCTCAGGCAGGTTTGATCTACCTGACTGAAAACGACAGTGCCGACCTGGAACTTAAAGGCCTGATCATCAATGACCAACCGTACGACCTCGGCACCCTGGCCCATGCCGTGATCAACCCGCAAAGCGATCAAGCCCCGCAATGGCTGCGCACCCTGAGCCAAGGCCAGGACAGCGTGGTGTGCACCCTCGACCTCGAGCACGCGGGCGAACTGGCACCGGTGATGCGCGAGCTCGACAGCCAAAACATCCATGTGATCGGCATTCGGCTGCATAACCGTCACCGTGAAACCGTGGGGGTGCTGGCCTTGATTCTCAACAACAGCGACCCCCATGCCGAACAGGAACCGCTCAGCGCAGAACGCATTGCCTTTATCAAAGCGGTGTCCGGGGCGGCGGCGGTATCGATTGAGAGCCAGCGCCTGCAAGAGCGCCAAAAACAGTTGCTCAATGCCTTTATTCAATTGGTAGCCGGGGTCATCGATGCCAAGAGCCCGTACACCGGCGGCCATTGCCAGCGGGTTCCGGAATTGACCTTTATGTTGGCCAAGGCCGCTGAACAGGACCAAAGCCCGCAGTTTGCCCACTACAACCCTACCGATGAAGAGTGGGAAGCCCTGCACATTGCCGCCTGGCTGCACGATTGCGGCAAAGTCACGACCCCAGAATACGTGGTCGACAAAGCCACCAAACTTGAAACCCTGTACGACCGCATACACGAAATTCGTACCCGATTTGAGGTGCTCAAGCGCGACGCGTGGATCAACTACTGGCAAGCACTGGCCAACAGCGGTGACGAACCGTCTTTGGCGCAACAGCGTGACGCCCGTCTGGCCGAGCTGGATGATGATTTTGCTTTTGTCGCCCGCAGCAATGTCGGCGGTGAAGCCATGGCCGAGGCCGATTTACAGCGTTTGGACAGCATTGCCCGACAAACCTGGACCCGCACTCTGGATGACCGGCTGGGTGTGTCATGGGAAGAAAACAAGCGCCAGGCAACCCGCGAAGAGCAGAGCTTGCCGGTGACTGAAAGGCTGCTGGCCGACAAGCCTGAGCACGTGTTCGCGCGCAATGAGTCAGAACTGATTGCCAGTGACAACCCATGGGGGTTCAAGCTGGAGGTGCCGCAGCACAAGTTCAATCGTGGCGAGCTTTACAACCTGAGCATCACCCGGGGCACGCTGACCGCTGAAGAGCGCTACATCATCAACAATCACATTGTGCAAACCATCCTCATGCTCAGCCGTCTGCCCTTCCCCAGCTATCTGGGCGACATTGCCGAAATTGCCGGTGGCCATCATGAACGGATGGATGGCAAGGGTTATCCCAAACGCTTGAACCGGGACGAGATGAGCCTGGCGGCGCGGATGATGGCGATTGCCGATATTTTCGAGGCCCTGACAGCCTCGGACCGGCCTTACAAGCGGGGCAAAACCTTGAGTGAGGCTTTGAAGATCATGGCGGGCATGTGCCTGGACGGGCACATAGATCCGCCCTTGTTTGAGCTCTTTATGCGCGAGCAAGTGTTTATGCAGTACGCCCGCCGCTACCTTGAGCCGCAGCAAATCGACCCGGTCAATGTCGACGAACTGCTGCTCAAGGCGGGCGTCAGCTGACGGATGTTGCGTTGATCAGCAGTCGCTCAAACGCAAGAAAATCGCCGCCAGCGCTTCAATGCCCTGTTGATCCTGCTCGGTGAAGCGGCCAATGCTCGGGCTGTCCAGGTCCAGCACACCGATCAGGCGACCTTCCTTGATCAACGGCACGACCAATTCGCTGTTCGAAGCGCTGTCACATGCGATATGCCCGGCGAATGCGTGCACGTCTTCAACGCGTTGGGTCTGCCGGGTGGCCGCTGCGGTGCCACACACACCACGGCCAAACGGAATACGTACACAGGCGATCTGCCCCTGGAACGGTCCGAGTACCAATTCTTCGTTTCGGTTGAGGTAAAACCCGGCCCAGTTCAAGTCTTCAAGCTGGTTAAACAAAAACGCGGAAAACTGTGAGGCGTTGGCAATAAAGTCCCGCTCATCGGCCAGCAAAGACTCCAGTTGAGCCTTCAGCAGTGCGTAGCCGTCCAGGCCCTCGCCGGTGGCGTTTAAATCAATCATTCGTCTGCTCCAACAATTTCAAACCAACCCAGTAGCGCGCGAACTGATAAGCACAGCGGCCATTACGATTGCCGCGTCCGGTTGCCCAGCGCACGGCCAAAATATCCAGCGCCTGATCGCGTTGCCACTGCAGCCCGGCCTTGCTGGCCAGCACGTTGATCCAGTGTTCAACCACGCTCAGGTAATGTTCTTGAGTAAACGGATAAAACGACAGCCAGAGCCCGAAACGGTCAGACAGGGCAATCTTGTCTTCCACGGCTTCATTGGGGTGAAGTTCACCGTCAACGTTCTTCCAGTTCTCGTTGTCGCTCTCTTTTTCGGGCACCAGGTGCCGACGGTTCGACGTGGCGTACAGCAGAACGTTATCCGGAGCCTGTTCCAGCGAGCCATCAAGCACGCTCTTAAGCACCCGGTAATCACTCTCGCCCGACTCAAAGGACAAGTCATCGCAAAACAGCACAAAACGCTGGGGCAACCCTTGTAACTGCTCGACCACTCGCGGCAGGTCCGCCAGGTGATCACGCTCGATTTCAATCAGCCGCAACCCTGCGCCCGCATATTCAGCGAGCAAGGCGCGAATCAATGAAGACTTGCCGGTCCCGCGCGAGCCCCACAGCAAGGCGTGGTTAGCCGGTAAACCATCAAGAAACTGTTTGGTGTTGCGCCCCAGTTGATCGAGTTGCTTGTCGACGCCGATCAAGTCAGTCAGGCGCATTTCCAGGCTGACGTCCAACGGCAGCAAATACCCCGTACGGCCATCACGCTGCCAGCGTGCAGCCAGGCAGCTATCCCATTCAATCGCCTGGCGAGTCGCTGGCAACAAAGGCTCAAGGCGAGCCAGAACGGCTTCGGCGCGCTCCAGAAAAGCACTCAGTTTAGGATCCATTTCATCTCCACAAACAGCTGCACAGTGATTGCGCATTGATACGCCAGACGCTGAACGTTCATTCGACGTGTAGGACGATTCGGGTAATTGAAAAAACCGCACGCCCACCAACAAGTTACCCCACACTTCGACTATTCTTGCGACCGGTAAGGGAATGGGAACAGGTGCAGCACCCAATGGACATAAAATTCACCCATCGTCTGTCTTTCAAACAAGCAAGGCTGACAGTGCTGGTCGGGTTTGCTCTGGGGACGATGCTGAGCCTGGTGCAAATCGGTATCGATTATGCCAGTGAAAACGCTGCTATCAACCGGGAAATCCAATCCCTGCTGGACATCAGTCACAATCCGGCGTCGCGCATTGCCTACAACCTGGATACAGAACTCGCCCAAGAGCTGGCCATGGGGCTGCTGCGCTCCCCTGCCATCACCGGCGTACAGATCAGTGATAACGACAAAAACACCCTCGCGCAGGTTCGTGACTCGCCTGAGGGCGGGCGTTATCGTGCCCTGAGCGATTTTTTGTTTGGTGACACCCGAAACTTCGACGACCGGCTGTATTTCAATCATTTACCCGAACAAAGCGTGGGTGAGTTGCACCTTGAGGTAGACACCTACCCCTTTGGTGCGCGCTTTTTGCAACGCGCCGAAGTCACCTTGCTCAGCGGTTTTGCCCGCAGTTTTCTGCTGACCTTTATTCTGCTCGGGCTGTTTTACGTGATGCTGACCCGCCCGCTGGTGCGTGTCATTGGTGAACTGAGCAACACCAAGCCGGGCCACCCGAACCCCTCGCGCGTGCAATGCCCGCCGGGCCATAAAGATGACGAGATCGGGGTCTTGGTCGATGCGACCAATCAGCAGTTTGATGCCGTCACTCGTGAAATAGAGCAACGCCGCGCGGCTGAAAACCGCCTCACCGAATACCTCGCGCAACTGGAGAACATCGTTTCGGCGCGCACCCAGGAGCTGGAGGCCAGCAACATCCGCCTGAGCCACTCCAACGAAGAGCTGGAAGCCGCCCGCAGCACCGCCCTTGAAATGGCCCAGGCCCGGGCTGCGTTTCTGGCCAACATGAGCCACGAAATTCGCACCCCCTTGAACGGCCTGCTGGGCATGCTCGCCCTGAGCCTGGACGGCCCGCTGAACGCCGAGCAGCATCAGCAACTGTCAATTGCCCACGACTCGGGCAAAGTGCTGGTCGAGCTGCTCAATGACATCCTTGACCTGTCCAAATTCGACGCCGGCCAATTAGAGCTGGAACACATCGCATTCGACCTCAGCACGCTGATTGAAGACACCGCCAAGCTGCTCTCGCAGAACGCGGCGCCCAGCGTAGAACTGACGTGCCTGATCGACCCGGCCTTCCCGGTGCTGGTCATGGGTGACCCGACGCGCGTGCGGCAAATCGTCAGCAACTTGCTCTCCAACGCGCTCAAATTCACCCGCTTTGGCCGTGTCGATGTGCGCTTGAGCCGGCACGACGACCTGGTGCATATCGAGGTATGCGACACCGGTATCGGTATCGCCCAAGAAGCCCAAGCGCGTATTTTTCGCCCGTTCACCCAGGCGGGAGCCGGCATCACACGCCAGTTTGGCGGTACCGGCCTGGGGCTGGCCCTGACCCGCAGCCTGTGCGAAGCCATGCAGGGGCGGCTGACCATCAGTTCCGAGATCGGCTTTGGCAGCCAGTTCTGCGCCGAACTACCCCTGCCCTGCCACACCCCGGCAATCCCCTTCAAACCGCTCAACGGGCGGGTCATTGCGGTGAGCGCTTCAAGCAGCGGCCTCAGCGAACTGCTCAGCAACTACCTGCCGCTGTGGGGGCTGGAGTATGAACGCTACTCACTGGGGCAATCCCTGGAGGGCGTCGACACAGAGTTGCTGATCACCGATTGCTCGGAATGCTTGTCCGAACTGCGCCCGGCCATCAGCGCGCCTATTTTGCTGGTCACCGCCTATGGCAACTTTATGCCCGGCGACCAAGTCAATGCCCTCGCCCCGCTGCAACAAAAGGCCCGCCCCCTGTCGCGCCTGGCGCTGTACCAGTCGGTGCAGCATTTATTGCAAAAAGAAGGTGACGAAAGCCCCAGCCTCCCGGTCAGCAGCGACCCGGTGCTGCACCGCGCGCGGATACTTCTGGTCGAGGACAACCCGGTCAACCAATTGGTGGCCAAGGGCATGCTGAGCAAACTGGGATGCGAGGTGGTGATTGCGGCCCATGGTGGCGAAGCCTTGGGGCAACTGGAGCACAGCCACTTTGATCTGGTGCTGATGGACTGCAACATGCCGGTGATGGATGGCTACGAGACCAGCCGACGGATTCGCCAGAGCGGCCGCTGGCCAGACCTGCCGATTGTGGCCCTGACCGCCAATGCCATGCCCGAAGAGCGCGAACGCTGCCGTGCGGCAGGAATGAACGACTACCTGGCAAAACCGTTTCGCCGCGAAGAACTCGCGGCGCTGCTGGAAAGCTGGGTGCCCGTGAAAGATCTGTAAAATCAGATAGCTATAGGAATTAACTGCAACAGTATGGTCTGCAAAAGCTTTGCGTAATTGCGTTGTTCAGGTACGGAACAAACGACCGTCAGCCTGCCTCTGTACTGCGCTTGAGCTGTGTCAGGCCAGCATGAACCAGCGCTAAGCGTTGGGCGATAATTACGTGTGCGATATAGACGACAAAAGCGAGAGCTACCTCGATTCGATCCAGGAATACGACGAGCCACGCTTGAACCATTCTTCTCAAATACCGACTTTATGGAAACTGAAAAGACGGAGATATTTGAACCATTCCTGATAAATGCAGCCTCCCTTTTCGCTTCATTTAATAATAGGCCCAACTGTCAATTCTGACAGTAGACAGCCTTTAAGGAAATGTATGAACATATTATTTCCTCTACGCGCTGAGGTTTTAAAAAATGACGACGAATAGCTCCCAAGGTCTTTTCCTTTCTATGTTCCTCTCTGGCTTTAAAGAGCCCGACATGAAAGTTGAGATATGTGGCAATATCAGCCACCTAAATTACGAACCCAAACGCTACGAAATAAACGAAGATAACGATAAATTCGTCCTGGTGCCTTCCGTCGGCGTGGGGGTACCGGTCAGAATCAAGTGCGAGAACAGACACACCGAAGATATTATTTTTTATAAAGAAAACAAAGAAGTGCATGAACGACTAAAGAGTGGAGAAGCCAGAACACTGATCTTTAATTCGAGGGTCAATTACAGAGTAGAAAAAATCCCACTTCTTGAAAGAATTACTATCATCAATCTGATGGACGATATTAATTACTGGTCCAGGACCTACGACATAGACGTCAACAACATGAGTCTGGAGGAGCTGAAACGTGCGGCAGTCGCATTGGAGGGCGGTGAAAAAGTTATGACACTGGGAGGTATAAGGCAGCAACTTGATCCTACACATGGCATTCATTACACGCGAATAAACGAAACGGCATTCCTGAGTAATAAAACCAGTATAGAAGTGACAGCTTTTGATCGCGGAGCCGCTGATCAGCGCCGCTGGTTTGCAACAGATTGTTCACTCGCCATCTATCCTAAAGACAGACGCGGCTGGGAAAACAACAACCACAAGAAGTATGACGCCTCTAAAGTATTACCCCTACCGGATGATTCAAAGCTACTGTGTGAATACGGTATCAGCGCCTCGGGATATCTTGTATTCGGATGGAAGAGCGGACCTCGAGCCCAATGGGGTTATGAATGGTATGACTACGTATTTTCGTTAGCAGTACCTCGATAAGAAAATCCGTTAAAGTGGCGACATAATCATTCAATTGAATAACCATTGTCGCCATTAACGAGAGTAATTTAACTTATCAGCAATAAATCATGAACTTTCAAATGTATTTGAAATCGGGTGGATGTTATTTCAGGAGTTTCTTAATATCGGCCTTGAGGGCGCTGGGCTTGGTTGCCGGGGCGTAGCGCTCGACTTTGCCGTCCGGGCCAATCAAAAATTTGGTGAAGTTCCATTTGATCGCTTCCGAACCCAACACCCCCGGCGCCCGCTTTTTCAGCTCGACAAACAGCGGGTGCGCGTTGTTGCCATTGACCTCGACCTTTTTGAACAGCGGGAAGGTCACACCAAAGTTCACTTCGCAGAACTCTGAAATCTCTGCTTCATCCCCCGGCTCTTGCTGGCCAAACTGGTTGCACGGGAAGCCAAGAATCACCAGCCCCTGATCCTTGTATTGCTGCCACAACGCTTCCAACCCTTTGTACTGTGGGGTGAAGCCGCATTTACTGGCGGTATTGACCACCAGCACGGCCTTGCCCGAATAGTCCGCCAGGGTCTTTTGCTCGCCGCTGAGGGTAGTACAGGGAATTGTGAGCAATGTATCAGTCATGACAGCACCTCAAGGAATGAGCATCAAGCACGTGGAACCAGGTCCAGGCACACCGAATTGATGCAGTAGCGTAGTCCGGTCGGCGGCGGACCATCGGGGAATACATGGCCCAAATGTGCATCACATTTGGCGCACACCACTTCGGTGCGGATCATGCCGTGGCTCACGTCGCGGATTTCTACCATCGCACTCGCACCAATGGGCTCATAGAAGCTGGGCCAGCCGCAGCCCGAATCAAATTTGGCGTGCGAATCAAACAACGGTTCATTGCAGCAAATACAGTGATAAACGCCATCGGTTTTGGTGCCGTTGTATTTACCCGAAAACGGTCGCTCGGTGCCTTTAAGACGGCACACGTTGTACTGCTCCGGATCGAGCATGGCCTTCCATTCGTCCAGGGTTTTGTTCAACTTTTCCATGGTTCTACCTCTGCAACTGAAAAACCCCGACCGGTGGCTTTTCCAGGGGGCGGGTGGCACGTATGATTGCGCCTCGTTATGCGCCAGTCTGGCACCCGCTCTGCAAGCATTCAAACGGATTCTTGAAGCCTAGCGGTGTTCGCCAACGCAGAATTTCCCAGTGCACAGGTGCCCACCTTGCCTGGATCGTTCATTTTCGGGATCCCATCGCCATGCAGGTCAGCAAATCAAACAAGCTCGCCAACGTCTGTTATGACATTCGCGGCCCAGTGCTCAAGCACGCCAAACGTCTGGAAGAGGAAGGCCAACGCATCCTCAAGCTGAATATCGGCAACCCGGCACCTTTTGGTTTTGAAGCGCCGGACGAAATCCTGCAGGACGTTATCCGCAACCTGCCAACTGCTCAGGGCTACAGCGACTCCAAAGGCCTGTTCAGCGCGCGCAAGGCGGTGATGCAGTACTACCAGCAAAAGCAGGTCGAAGGTGTCGGCATTGAAGACATCTACCTGGGCAACGGCGTGTCCGAGCTGATCGTGATGTCGCTGCAAGCGTTGCTCAACAACGGTGACGAAGTGCTGGTGCCGGCGCCGGACTACCCGCTGTGGACCGCTGCCGTGACCCTGGCCGGTGGCCACCCGGTGCACTACCTGTGCGACGAGCAAGCCAACTGGTGGCCAGACCTTGAAGACATCAAGGCCAAGATCACCCCGAACACCAAAGCCATGGTGATCATCAACCCGAATAACCCGACGGGCGCGGTGTACTCCAAGGAAGTGTTGCTGGGCATGCTCGAACTGGCACGCCAACACAACCTGGTGGTGTTCTCGGACGAGATCTACGACAAGATCCTCTACGATGACGCCGTGCACATTTGCACCGCTTCGCTGGCCCCGGACGTGCTCTGCCTGACCTTCAACGGTTTGTCCAAATCGTACCGGGTGGCGGGCTTTCGTTCCGGCTGGATCGCGATCTCCGGCCCCAAGCAAAACGCCCAGAGCTACATCGAAGGCATCGACATGCTGGCCAACATGCGCCTGTGCGCCAACGTGCCCAGCCAGCACGCCATCCAGACCGCACTCGGCGGCTACCAGAGCATCAATGATCTGGTGCTGCCCAACGGGCGACTGCTGGAGCAGCGCAACCGTACCTGGGAACTGCTTAACGACATTCCTGGCGTCAGTTGCGTAAAACCCATGGGCGCGCTGTACGCTTTCCCACGCATTGACCCGAAAGTCTGCCCGATCCTAAACGACGAAAAATTCGTTCTGGACTTGTTGCTCTCGGAAAAACTGCTAGTGGTCCAGGGCACCGCGTTCAACTGGCCTTGGCCGGACCACTTCCGTGTGGTGACCCTGCCGCGCGTTGACGAACTGGACATGGCCATCGGTCGAATCGGTAACTTTCTGAAGACCTACCGTCAGTAATTTCTGAACATGCTGTGCGACAAATGAAAAGTCGCACAGCATGTGTCCACTGAAAGAATCTTCATTTGTTAGCTTTCCCGACTTTTCCTGCACACCCGAAAAACCTAAAACCTGGCAAGGCCTTTAATTTATTGGCTTTGAGCCTGACTTTTGCCTGAATAAAGGGTCCATTCATATTAGGAAATATCTGGCGCCGCGCTCAATTCGACCTGTAGGACACAGTTTGAAATAGTCACTTGGTTGAATAGCCTGAGGCAGCACCTTATATACCCGCATGCGGCAACACCCTTAAGACGAGGAGATTCTTACAACCATGATGCGCATTCTGCTGTTTTTGGCCACTAACCTGGCGGTCGTGCTGATTGCCAGCATCACCCTGAGCCTGTTCGGCTTTAACGGGTTCATGGCGGCCAACGGGGTTGATCTGAACCTCAATCAGCTGTTGGTGTTCTGTGCGGTCTTTGGTTTTGCAGGGTCTTTGTTCTCGCTGTTCATTTCCAAATGGATGGCGAAAATGAGCACCAGCACCCAGGTGATCACTCAACCTCGTACACGCCACGAACAATGGCTGATGCAAACCGTTGAACAACTGTCCCGCGAAGCCGGGATCAAAATGCCTGAAGTGGGGATTTTCCCGGCTTACGAGGCCAACGCGTTTGCCACCGGCTGGAATAAAAATGATGCGCTGGTAGCGGTTAGCCAGGGCTTGCTTGAGCGTTTTTCGCCCGATGAAGTGAAAGCCGTACTGGCTCACGAAATCGGCCACGTCGCCAATGGCGACATGGTGACCCTGGCCTTGGTGCAAGGCGTGGTGAACACCTTTGTGATGTTCTTTGCCCGCATCATCGGCAATTTCGTCGATAAAGTGATCTTCAAGAACGATGAAGGCCGTGGCATTGCCTACTATGTCGCGACCATTTTCGCGGAGCTGGTACTGGGCTTCCTGGCCAGCGCCATCGTGATGTGGTTCTCGCGCCGACGCGAGTTCCGGGCTGACGAAGCCGGTGCTCACCTGGCCGGGACTGGCGCCATGATCAGCGCCCTGCAGCGCCTGCGCTCCGAGCAAGGCCTGCCGGTGCACATGCCGGACACCTTGTCTGCCTTTGGTATCAATGGCGGCTTGAAGCAAGGCCTGGCGCGGATGTTCATGAGCCATCCGCCTCTGGAAGAACGTATCGACGCACTGCGTCGTCGCGGCTAACCGCTACGGGCTTACTCAAAAGGGCGACTTCGGTCGCCCTTTTTTGTGCCCGCTGTTCGGATATTGCCTACACGCCTGCTTCAGGGCGCTGAACCAACCTTTAAATTCGATAGATAAGCACTAAAACTTATATTGGATTTAGATCAATGATCAGGTTGAAGATGGCGCATCCAAACCTTGAGGACCCTCACCATGCTGCCTAGCCTGTACATTTCACACGGCTCTCCGATGCTGGCACTGGAACCCGGTGAAAGCGGCCCGGCCTTGAAGCGCCTCGCCGCGCAATTTGCGAAGCCCAAGGCCATCGTGCTGCTTTCGGCTCACTGGGAAAGCGCCGACCTGCGGGTTGCCAGCCACCCTGCGCCAGAGACCTGGCATGACTTTGGTGGCTTCCCACGCGCCCTGTATGCCGTGCAATACCCGGCGCCGGGCGATCCGGCGCTGGCCGCACGGATCGTGCAACTGCTGGCCACACACGGCCTGCCAGCGCAACTGGATGCCAAACGCCCTTTCGACCATGGCGCCTGGGTACCGTTGTCATTGATGTACCCGGCAGCCGACATTCCCGTGGTGCAGGTGTCGCTGCCCAGCCAATTGGGCCCTGCGGGCTTGAATGAAGTGGGCCAGGCGCTGGCAAGCTTGCGCAGCGAGGGGATCTTGATCATTGGTTCCGGCAGCATCACCCATAACCTGCGCGAGCTGGACTGGCAGGCGGGCCCGGAAAGCGTCGAACCATGGGCCAAAGCGTTTCGTGACTGGATGATTGAAAAGCTCGCCGCCGACGACGAAGCAGCTTTGCACCAGTACCGGCAACAGGCGCCGTTCGCCGCCAAAAACCACCCGAGCGATGAACACCTGTTGCCGCTGTACTTTGCCCGGGGAGCGGGCGGCCCGTTCAGCATTGCGCATCAGGGCTGGACCTTGGGCGCACTGGGGATGGACATCTACCGGTTTGGATAATGATGCGCCAAACCTCTGTGGGAGCGGGCTTGCTCGCGATGCAAACAACTCGGTACATCAGTTGCACCTAGTCGATCCAATCGCGAGCAAGCCCGCTCCCACTCCCCTGATCGAGGGATCAATCGCACCTTTAACCGCAGGCAAAAAAAATCCCCGAACCAGTCGGGGATTTTTTAGTGATCAATCACAGCACGCTGTGATTAATCTTCGCGGTAGCGACGCAGCTTCAACTGCTTGCCAGCGACACGAGTGTCTTTGAGCTTGGCCAGCAGTTTTTCCAGGCCTTCTTCCGGCAGTTCTACCAGGCTGAAGCTATCACGCACTTGAATGCGACCGATTGCTTCACGTGCCAGGCCACCCTCGTTGAGGATAGCGCCCAGCAGGTTCTTGGCAGCGATACCATCACGCGCACCCAGCGCGGTACGGCAACGAGCACGGCCTTCAGCCAATGGAGCCGGAGCACGACGCTCGCGATCACCACGGTCTGGACGGTCGCCACTGCGCTCCGAACGCTCACGCGGAGCACTGTTCGGCACCAGCGGGCGCTCACGCTCAATAGCTGCCAGGGTCAGAGCCTGACCGTTGGTGGCTTTGCGCAACAGGGCAGCGGCCAACGCACGCGGGCTGCAACCGATATCGGCAGTCAGACGATCCAGCAGGTCGCCGTGAGTCGATTCAGCATCAGCAACCAGTGGCGCCAGGCTGTTGGTCAGTTTCTTGATGCGCGCATCAAGGACTGCCTGAGCATCCGGCAGGCGGACCTCAGCAACCTTTTGACCGGTTACACGCTCGATCACTTGCAGCATGCGGCGCTCACGTGGAGTCACCAGCAACAGTGCACGACCTTCGCGACCTGCACGGCCAGTACGGCCGATACGGTGAACGTAGGACTCTGGATCGTAAGGCATGTCAACGTTGAACACGTGGGTGATACGCGGAACGTCAAGGCCACGAGCGGCTACGTCGGTCGCCACAACGATGTCCAGACGGCCATCTTTGAGGGAGTCGATAACGCGCTCACGCTGGTTCTGGGCAATGTCACCGTTCAGCGCAGCGGCTTTGTAGCCTTTGGCTTCCAGGGCGCTGGCCAGGTCCAGGGTGGCTTGCTTGGTACGCACGAACATGATCAGCGCGTCGAAGTCTTCAACTTCCAGCAGGCTCAATACAGCCGAGGTCTTCTGGTCAGCGTGAACCAACAGGTGAGCCTGTTCGATCGCGGTAACGGTCTGAGTCTTGGTCTGGATTTTAACGTGCTGCGGGTCACGCAGGTGACGCTCGGCAATGGCACGGATCGACTGCGGCAAGGTGGCCGAGAACAATACGGTCTGACGGGTAGCAGGCAAAGCCTTGAAGATCACCTCAAGGTCATCCATGAAGCCCAGCTTGAGCATTTCGTCAGCTTCGTCGAGAACCAGGTGGTTCACGGTCGCCAATACTTTTTCGTCGCGACGCAGGTGGTCGCACAGACGGCCCGGAGTGGCAACAACGATTTGTGCGCCATTACGGATTGCTTTCAGTTGTGGGCCCATGGGCGCGCCGCCGTAAACGGCCACAACGTTAACGCTAGGCATTTGCTTGGCGTAGGTTTCGAAAGCGGTTGCTACTTGCAGCGCCAACTCACGGGTTGGCGCCAGGATCAGGGCTTGCGGTTCGCGCTTTGCAGGATCGATGCGATTGAGGATAGGCAGGGCAAAGGCGGCGGTTTTACCCGTACCGGTTTGCGCCTGACCAATCATGTCGTGACCGGCCAAAATGATCGGGATCGATTGCTGCTGAATAGCCGAAGGCTCTTCGTAGCCAGTCGCGATGACGGCTGCAAGAATGTTCGGGTTAAGATCAAAAGCGGCGAAGCCGCCGGTTTCCTGGGTCATGGGTCTGCCTCTAAGTGCATCCGCAAAGACCCATGCTCCAAAGCTGCGCATGCCGTGTAAGACTACAAGAGTCGCCCTGGCTGCTTTGTCGGCGGGGATTTGCGAAAACGTTAAATGAATGGAGCGTTCAGGGTAGTCCGCGAAACGGACGAGCAGCCGAAGCGTACTTCGGGAAGTGCAACACCTAAACGTGGCCCGGCTAAAGGCCGGCGCGCACTATACCGGATTTATCACAAAAAAAAAGCGCTTTTTTAACAGTCGATCGTCTGCAAGCCTCTGTAGACCGGGCTTTTGCGATAATTTGGGCTTCGCAAAACGGGGCGTGGCCCGGCAATTACGGGCCTGTCGCTAAAACGATTCACCGTGGCGCTTCAGGTCGCAGGGCGAATGGCCTTGATCAACGCTTCGAGCGAATAACCCAAACGCGGCGCCAGGGCCTGTGCGCGAGCGGTCAGTGCGTCAATGTCCAGCGCCTGATCCAGATCGCCGGGCACCAGCAAGATGACGTTGCCCTCTTTGACCGGCAGCTCCCAATAGTGACGATGGAACAAGCCCCGCAACAAGGCGGCGCCCAGCGGTTTGCCGTCGTCGGTGGCCCACTGGTTGATCACCAGCCAGCCGTTGGGCTGGAGTTTTTTCTGGCAGTTCTCCAGGAAGGTCCAGGCCAAATGACCAGGCGCCGGCCCCAGGTCGTTGTAAAGGTCGACGAAAATCAGGTCGGCAGGCTCGGCGCTGGGCAAGAGCTCCACCGCGTCACCAATGCGAATGTACAGCCGCGGGTCGTCGTCCAGCCCCAAGTGCTCAATGGCCAGGCGCGGTACATCCGGGCGCAGTTCAATGGCTTCGACGTCTTCCAGAGGCAAAAACTTGAGGCAGGCCTGAGTCAGCGTCCCGGCACCCAACCCCAGAAACAGGGCGCTCTCTGGCGCTTCATGGCACAAGGCACCAATCAGCATGGCGCGGGTGTAGTCGTATTCCAGCCAACTGGGGTCCGTGGTGAACACGCAGCTCTGCTCGATCGCATCGCCAAATTCGAGGAAGCGGTAGTCTTCCACTTCAAACACTCGAATCATGCCGAAGTCATCATGGACTTCAGCGAGCAGGCGCTCTATGCGCTCCTCAGACATTGCCTCTCCTCGCCGCGCCCGGCACACACGGCCAGCGCGCTAAAAACCACCACTCGATGCCGAGCGCAAAGGCACGATTGTCGGCCATTGCAACGCAACAGGTCACGCACTAATTGCTGCTAACATGCGCCATCCCCTTTCGACACTAGAGTCTGCGATGAGCCAACCCTGGAGCCCTGACAGCTGGCGCGCCCTGCCGATCCAGCAACAACCCCACTACCCTGACGCGGCCCACTTGTTGCGGGTCGAGCAAAGCCTGGCGAGTTACCCGCCACTGGTGTTTGCCGGAGAAGCCCGCGAACTGCGCCGTCAGTTTGCCGAGGTCACCCAAGGTCGGGCGTTTCTGTTGCAGGGCGGCGATTGCGCTGAAAGTTTTGCAGAGTTTTCGGCAGCCAAGATTCGCGACACCTTTAAGGTGTTACTGCAAATGGCCATTGTCATGACCTTCGCGGCGGGCTGCCCGGTCGTCAAAGTCGGGCGCATGGCGGGCCAGTTCGCCAAGCCGCGCTCGGCCAACGATGAAACCATCAACGGCGTCACGCTGCCGGCGTATCGCGGCGACATCGTCAACGGTATCGGTTTCGATGAAAAAAGCCGCGTGCCTGATCCAGAGCGCCTGTTGCAGTCTTATCACCAGTCCACCGCAACCCTGAACCTGCTGCGCGCCTTTGCCCAGGGCGGTTTTGCCGACCTGCACCAGGTGCACAAGTGGAACCTGGACTTCATCGCCAACTCGGCGCTGGCAGAAAAGTACAGCCAACTGGCCGACCGTATCGACGAAACCCTGGCCTTCATGCGCGCCTGCGGCATGGACAGCTCGCCGCAACTGCGTGAAACCAGCTTCTTCACCGCCCATGAAGCGTTGCTGCTGAACTACGAAGAAGCCTTTGTGCGCCGCGACAGCCTGACTAACGATTACTACGATTGCTCGGCACACATGCTGTGGATTGGCGACCGTACCCGCCAGCTGGACGGTGCCCACGTGGAGTTTCTGCGCGGCGTGAACAACCCGATCGGGGTTAAAGTCGGCCCGACCATGAACACCGAGGAATTGATCCGCCTGATCGACATCCTCAACCCTGACAACGATCCGGGCCGTCTTAACCTGATCGTGCGTATGGGCGCCAACAAGGTCGGCGACCATTTGCCGCAACTGATCCGCGCCGTCGAAGGCGAAGGCAAAAAAGTGCTGTGGAGTTGCGACCCGATGCACGCCAACACCATCAAGGCCAGCAGCGGCTACAAGACCCGCGACTTCGCGCAGATCCTTGGCGAAGTGAAGCAGTTCTTCCAGGTACATGAAGCCGAAGGCAGCTACGCCGGCGGGATTCACATCGAAATGACCGGACAGAACGTCACCGAGTGCATTGGCGGCGCCAATCCGATCACTGAAGACAGCCTGTCAGACCGCTATCACACCCACTGCGACCCGCGCATGAACGCCGATCAGTCGCTGGAATTGGCGTTCCTGATTGCCGAAACGTTGAAGCAGGTTAAGCGCTAAAAACCGTACGAGGCAGGTTGTTCGCGATGCAGACGACTCTATTTTTCAGCTAAATCGAGTGGATGACATCGCGAGCAAGCCTGCTCCCACAAGGCCCTGCTCTAACTCACTTCTTCAACGGATCATCCCAAAACGGGCGATAGCTTTCGGTTTCGATGTCAGCCCGGCTCAAGCCCAAATCCTTGAGCCCTGCATCGCTGATTCGCCGCAGCGCCGCCCGCTCACGGGACAGTTGATACCATCGCGCAATACGCGCCATCCACGCATTTTCTTTTAGACCTTTCATCACCTGGACCTCCTGGGGGATGGCTCAAGTCTCTGCCCAGGCATAAGATCAATCCAACGAATGTTTCTTATGCGACCCATTTGCGAGATTGATGAATGGCCGGTTTTCCGAGTATCGACACTGACTTGCTGCGCACTTTCGCTGCGATTGCCGATCACGGCGGCTTTACTCGCGCGGCAGAAGCGGTCAATCGCACGCAATCGGCGGTGAGCATGCAAATGAAGCGCCTGGAAGAGGACGTGCTGCACTGCACGCTGTTCCAGCGCGATGGCCGTACGGTCAGCCTCACACCAGAAGGTCAGGTGCTGCTGGGGTATGCGCGGCGCATCCTCAAGCTGCACAGCGAGGTATTCAATACGCTGAGCCTGCCAAAAATGGTCGGCACCGTGAAAATCGGCTCGCCGGACGATTACGTCATGCGTTTTTTACCCGGCATCTTGTCGCGCTTTGCCCAGGACTATCCGCTGATCAACGTTGAGGTGCATTGCGAGCCGTCCGCTCTGCTGTTACAGCGCAACGATCTGGATCTGACCATTGTGACCCGCGAGCCCGGCACTGAAACCGGGCAGATCCTGCGTCAGGAGCGCTTTGTGTGGATGGTCGCCGAAGGCTTCGCCCCCCACGAACGCACGCCCATGCCGCTGGCCATGTTCAATACCGACTGCTTTTGCAGCACTTGGGCGTGCAATGCTCTGGACCTGGCGCAGCGCGAGTACCGGATTGCCTACACCAGCGCCAGCCTGTCGGCGATCAATGCAGTGGTGAGCACCGGGCTGGCGGTGACGGCCCAGTTGCAAAGCCTGCTGCCAGCGGATTTACGCATCATTGGCGAGGCAGAAAACCTGCCCCAGTTACCGTCTGCCAGCATCGTGCTGCTGCGCAAACACAACAGCGCGGCCTCGCCGATCATTGAGTGCTTTGCCGAGTACATCGTCGAAGGCTTTAAGCTTTAATCGCCAGCAACGCCGCACACAGCAGCAAAAAGGCGCAGTACATTCCCCGCAGCATGCGCTCTGGCAGCGCATGCGCCAGCTTAACGCCCCAACTGATGCTCAGCAGACCGCCGATAGCCATGGGGATGCCCATCAGCCAGCTCACCTCGTCGTGCACCGCGTACGTCAACAATGTGACCGCCGTGCTGGGCGCCGCCAGAGCCAGCGACAAGCCTTGGGCCATCACTTGCGTGGTGCCAAACACACTGGTGAGCACCGGGGCCGCGACCACCGCGCCGCCGACCCCAAACAGCCCGCCCGTGGTGCCTGCCAGCGCGCCGAGCACCCCGTACCAGGGCCAGCCATAGCGCGAACCGGCCACCGGTTGCGCGGGCGAGCTATAGAGCTTGATCAGGTTGTACAGGGTGATGCACAGCAAAAAGACGATAAAGCCCCAGCGAATCAGCCGCGCATCGACCCCAACCGCGAGCATTGCGCCCAGCCAGGCAAAACAAAAACTCATCAACACCAGCGGCAATGCCTGGCGCAGGTCAATTTTGTTGCGTTGGTTGTAGCGGTACAGCGCCAGAAATACGTTAGGAACCGACATCACCAGCGCGGTGCCCTGGGCAATTTGCTGGTCCAGACCAAACCACAAACCCAACACCGGGATCGCGATCAAGCCGCCACCGATCCCGAACAACCCGCCCAGCGCCCCCAGGGCAAGGCCCAAGGCCGTGTACATTGCAAAATCTATAAACATCACCGCCCCTCAATCAGAGCGGCCATGCTAACCAGTCGCTGGCAGGGGGCAAAGCTTAAAACCGCACCTTAAGCGTAATTTCATGAATAAAAAAACCCGACGTTAAAGTCGGGTTTTTTATCGTGCGGTTTAGGCCAGAATTACTTGGCGCGGCCCTTGTAGGAACCACCTTCACGGGTATCGATCTCGATCATGTCGCCGATTTCGATAAAGTCAGCAACGCTCAGCTCGGTGCCGTTTTTCAGTTTGGCAGGCTTCATCACCTTGCCCGAAGTGTCACCGCGAGCGGAACCTTCGGTGTAGTCAACCTGACGCACGATAGTGGTCGGCAGCTCTACGGAAACCAGACGCTCTTCGAAGAATACGGCTTCGCAAACGTCGGTCATGCCTTCTTCAACGAATGGCAGAACGGCTTCGATGTCTTCAGCGTTCAGCTCGTACATGGTGTAGTCAGTGGTGTCCATGAACGTGTAGGTGTCGCCGCTGATGAAGGACAGGGTCGCTTCTTTGCGATCCAGGATCACGTCATCCAGCTTGTCGTCAGCGCTGTATACGGTTTCAGTCTTGTAACCAGTCAGCAGGTTCTTCAGCTTGGTCTTCATGATTGCGCTGTTACGACCAGACTTGGTGAACTCAGCTTTCTGAACCAGCCAAGGGTCGTTGTCGATACGAATCACTGTACCGGGTTTAAGCTCTTTACCAGTTTTCATTACGAGTATCCGAATTTGGATTGAGATTTACAAAAATCTAGGCCGCGTATCATATCCAATTTCTATAAAACAGTACTAGCGCTTGCGCAAGATCAGCCTGCAATGACTGCTCCAGGCACCATTTCTCGGCGTGTTCGGTGATTTCTGACCAGTGTTCCTGCACGCCATTCCAGCTCGGCGCCATGTCTGAGCCGGCATTCCAGGCATGCCACAGGCCGGTAAAGGCTTGTGCGGCAGCGGGCGACAGGCCTTTGATGTACAGCGCCAGAAACGCATTGAGTTTGACCCAGTGCGCGTCTTCTTCCTGCTCGTAGATGTGCCACAGCAGCGGGCGCCCTGCCCATTGCGCGCGGACAAACGAGTCTTCGCCGCGCACCGCGTTGAAATCACAGCTCCATAACAGGCGGTCGTAATCTTGCTGTCGGACGAACGGCAACGCCTGCACGGTCAATGACCCGCGCTGCTCAACACGCCCCAGCGCCAGCGCGTCGATTTCAAGCCAACGCAACAGGTCGCCCATGATTCGCCCTTGCGGCACGAGCAGGTGAATGGCCGTAGTCCCCGACGCCATGGCGTCCAGCCAACTGGCCAGCCCGGTGTTTTCGTAGGCAAACAGGGAGATCAGGCGGGCGTTGTCCGCCGCCACAACGCCCAGGCTTTGCAAAAAGCCCTGCTTGGCGTGCGGGTCTTGCTCAAAAGCACGGCGTCGGGTCAGCAAGTCAGCTTCGCGCAGCAAACCGCCCGTCCCGGCTTCAAAGCCCGGAAAGAAGAACGTGCGCTTCAAGCCATCCGGCCGCAGGGACGCCAGACCGTGGCAACCGCTGACCCAGTCTTCAGCACTTAAATATTCGAGGTTGAGCCATAGCACCGGGGTTTGCCGGGCTTTTATGGCCTGTAGATAGTCGTCGGGCAAGGTGCAGGCGAAGGCCTCGATCACCACGTCAGCGGCTTCGACCGGCTGCCAGTCCTTGGGCCACAGGCGCACGTCAACGCCCTGCTGCCACTGCTGGGCAGCGCTGGCATCGGCCTCAGGGCACAGCGGCACAAAGGCCTGCAAATCATCGACCCACAGCCGCACCGGCACCTGATGCTCAGCCACCAGTTGTCGGGCCAAACGCCAGGTCACACCAATGTCGCCGTAGTTATCGACCACACTGCAAAAAATATCCCAGGAGGCTTTCATTCCGGGCTCCACCAGTTAAAGGGCTGATTGTCTGCGCAAATCAGCGTGTACAGAAGGCTTGGGCCAAGGCGACAATCGCCGCTCGTTTCCCTTCAAGCCGCCTTTATGAACAAGACCGCCGTGTACCAGCAGATGCTGGAAAAACTCGCCATCGACCTCGACGTGCTCCAGCGGGCGGCGCAAACCGCTTATGAAGCCGCGACCCACGAAGAGAACATCGCCGAAAACAAATACGACACCCTCGGCCTTGAGGCCTCGTATCTGGCCACCGGCCAGGCGCGCCGGGTCGAGGAAATCCGTCAGGCACTGAAACACTGCCAGGCCATGACCCTGGCGCCGTTTGATCCCGCTCACGGGGTTCAGTTGGGCGCGCTGGTCAAGCTGGAAGCTGACAACGGCAGTGAACAGTGGCTGTTCCTGGCCCCGGACGCGGCCGGGCTCAAGCTTGCCCTTGAAGGCCAGAGCGTGACCGTGATCACCCCGCGTGCACCGCTGGGCGCGGCCTTGATCGGCAAGCAGGTGGACGATGAGGTGCAGATCAAGGTCGGCGGTGCAGCACAGGGGTTTATTGTCTGCGAGGTTGATTAGCGCATGCGTATTACTTGGCGGCCATCAGCCGGTTGACTTCACTGCGCACCATGTTGGCGTATTCGGGCGGCGACATGGCGTCCAGCTCCGAACGCACCCATTCTGCCCATTTGCCCTTGCGTTTGGCGCGCTCGCCAAACAGGCGGGCCGCATCGCCTTTGGCTTTGCCCAGGTTGCTTTGCCACAGTTCGTACAGACGGGACTTTTCATCCTCAAGCGCAGCACGCTCGGCGAGTGACTTATTGGCGAGGTTGAAGCTCATGAGATTTTCCTGCTGCGTAAATTAGGCGACATCTTACACCCTCAAAAGAAGTGTCTCAGCCTGGATTTTTACTACGCTCACACCTCGGTTTCACAATGCGTTGAAAAATCGATGCAACTTTTTAGCATTGGGTTGACTCCATTAGTCATCACCCCATTCACCTGCAAGGAGTACCGCAATGGCTCGAAAAAATGCCGTACAAGCCGCTGAAGATCAGATCAAGGATCAGGCATTCAGCGAGCTTCAAGAATTGATCGCCGAATCTGACAAGCTGCTCAAGGACAGCGCGTCGCTGGTAGGCGAAGAAGGCGAAACCCTGCGTGCACAGGTTGGCCTCAAGCTCAAGCAAGCCCTGGACTCGGTCAGCAACGTGCGTGAGCGCAGCAAGCCGGTGGTCGATGCCACCGAAAACTATATCGGTGGCCACCCATGGCAAACCGTAGCGATCTCGGCCGGTGTCGGCCTGGTGGTCGGCCTGCTGCTGGGCCGTCGCAACTGATCCAGCGCTAGCACGGTTACCAAAGCCCCGCGTTGTCATGACGCGGGGCTTTGTCGTTTAAAAATCAAAATTCTCGACATATTCAGTGACATCTCGCGCAGGCATTCCGGATACTTCACGCCATTCCACTCTTGCCAAAGAGACAGTCAATGTCCGAATCACCTGCTGCCACTAAACCTTTAAGCACTGCCCTTATCCTCCTGATGGCGGTTGCCACCGGCCTTGCGGTCGCCAGCAACTACTACGCCCAACCGCTGCTGCACACCATCGCCCAAGAGCTCGGCCTGAGCATGGAAAGCGCCGGCACCGTGGTGATCACGGCGCAATTGAGTTACGGCGCGGGCCTGTTTTTGCTGGTGCCGCTGGGCGACCTGTTTGAACAGCGCCGCCTGATCGTCACCATGACCGTGCTCAGCGCGGCCGGCCTGTTGCTCAGCGCTTTTGCGCCGTCCTTGACCTGGCTGCTGATCGGCACGGCGGTCACCGGGATGTTTTCGGTGTCGGCGCAAGTGCTGGTACCGATGGCCGCCAGCCTCACCGACCCGCAAAGCCGTGGCCGTGTAGTCGGCACGCTGATGAGCGGCTTGCTGCTGGGCATTCTGCTGGCCCGCACCGTGGCCGGGGCGCTGTCTTCGGCCGGTGACTGGCGCAGCATTTACCTGCTGGCAGCAGGCTTGATGTTTATCAGCGCCATTTCGCTATTTTTTGCCTTGCCCAATCACCACCACAGCGCAGGCCTGAGCTACCCGAAACTGCTGGGGTCGGTGTTCAAGCTGTTTGTCGAAGAACCGGTGCTGCGCCTGCGTTCAGTACTTGGCCTGCTGACCTTCTCGCTGTTCGCCTTGTTCTGGACTCCGCTGGCGTTTCTGCTGGCCGTACCGCCTTACAACTACTCCGACGGCGTGATTGGCCTGTTTGGCCTGGCGGGCGCGGTAGGCGCCGTGGCGGCCAACTGGGCCGGCCGTATGGCTGACCGTGGCCGCGGGCAAATGGCGACCACCGTGGGCCTGCTGGTACTGCTGGCCTGCTGGCTGCCGATGGCGTTTGCCGGTCACTCGCTGATCGCCCTGCTGATTGGCGTGCTGGCGCTGGATTTTGCCGTGCAACTGGTACACGTGAGCAATCAGAACGCGGTGTTCCAAGTGCGCCCTGCGGCCCGGAATCGACTGAACGCCGGTTACATCACCTGCTACTTCATTGGCGGTGCATTGGGCTCATTGATCGGCGCACAAACCTATCCGGTGTATGGCTGGGACGGCATTGTGGTGGTCGGCGCCGTGATCTCGACCCTGGCGTTGGCCATCTGGGGCTTTATGTTGCAGCGCGAAAGCAAGCTGCAACCTGTGGGCTAATGGCGCTTTTCATCAGGGGGTGAAGTCGCTAGCATGCGAAAAACGCCCTGACGACGGTCTGCCCCGCAGACCGTCCTAACGATCCGAGACGCCATATGATCCCAAAAGAATCCCGTAACGAACTGGCCCTGGATACCTTCATCAAGGCGCACCCGCATCTGCTGGAAGAAATGAAAGAGCTGAGCGCCGAGGACCGCCAGCAGCAAATTTTATGGGCCTTTGAGGACGAAGCCGAAAGCCGTGGCCTTGAGGCCTGGGAACTGGCGCTGCAACTGATCGCCCGCAGCCCCGAAGAACTCAAAGCCATGCGCCTTGAAGTCCATCAGGAAGTGGCCGAAGCCCTGGAGATGAGCTGGGAAGAGTACTGCGGTTTCAACGACATCGCTGTCTGACTTGAGCTGACGTAGCGGTGCCAAACCCACCGCTACGCCATTAACGCTATCACTCCGGCAATACTGCGCCATCACCTTTGTGGTGCGCCGAGACCAGCCTTTTGGCCATGTCCAGGTGCATTTGCAGCTTGGGCAGGTACTTTTCGGCAAAGGCCTGAAGCTCGGGTGAGGCCGGGTCATCAATCTGCTGTTTATACAGGTCGATCGCATCCTCGCTGGCCTTGACCTGGTTAGCCGCATACGCGGCATCAAAGGAATCGCCTTCCTGTACCTGCAACATCAGTTTTTTGGCTTTGCTGAGGATTTCTTCTTGATCAGCGACCTTCAAGCCCTGCTTTTGCGCGATGTCTTTTAAATCGCGATTGGCATCGGTGTAGTCCTTGATCACCTCTACCGCGTAACTGCCGACGTCGGTTGAAGACGATTTACTGATCGCCATACGGCTGGTTTCAATCGCCGCAATGCCTGCCGCAGACGACTCGTCGACAAAATCTGCCGGGCTTGCAGCGACCGCGCTGCCGATCACAAACAGGGCGTAGGCCAGGGCACATCCAGCCATAAAGCGTTTAGGGGCCATCAGGGGTTTCATTGCGTCCTCCAGTAAAAGGCAGGTTTATGTCCTGCACAGAATCTGAAGGCCCATGGCGGCAAAGGTTTAGATGAGATGTGATTTTCTGACGAGTGGGGCCGCTTATCGCCGCCCGTGACAACAGCTACAATCCGCCACAGAAGCAAGAAACCTCCTACATAACAATAAGCCCGCCCTACCCTTCTGGCGTAGAAGGCCGGTGCGGAGCAAAACGTCATGCGCCAATTGCCGTCGCTCAACACGCTGCGCGTCTTTGAAGAAGTCGCGCGGCATCGCAGTTTCAGCCAGGCGGCGTTAAGCCTTAACGTCACCCAAGGGGCTGTCAGCCGACAAATCAAACAACTTGAAGACTACTTGGGTGTGGCGCTTTTCGTGCGCACGCCACAAGGGTTGTCGCTGACCGAAACCGGCGTAAGGTTGTCGCCGCAGTTGGCCGAGGCGTTCGATCACATGGAGCGCGCCTTGCAGGCCGTGCGCGTGCCGAACCTGCGCCAGCGCCTGCGTATTGTCGTGCCACCCACTTGGGGCACGCGCTGGTTGTCGGCGCACTTGCGCGCGTTTTGCGAACGTTACCCGGACATCAGCCTGAGCGTGACCAACACCAGCGCTCACGACAGCCTGGGGGAAGTGGACTGCATCATCCATTGGGGCCTGGAAGCGGACAGCCATTGCAGCAGCCAGTTACTGGTCATGGAGCGCCACATTGCCGTCGCCAGCCCGGAACTGTTCGTCAACGGCCAGCCGCCCGATGTGCGCACCCTGCCCTTGCTGCACATCCTGCACGATGGAAAACGCTTGAAGGTCTGGGAAAACTGGCTGGCCGCCATGGGCCGTGACGACGTCGATGCGGCCCGCGGGCTGGAGTTCAGCACGCTGGACCAAGTGATCCACACCGCGGTTGCCGGGGGCGGACTGGCTGTGATCGACCGCCAGATGATCGAAAAAGAATTGGCCAATGCCAGCCTGCTGCCGATTACCCCCGTGGAGGTCATCGGCCCGTATGGCTATTGGCTGAACGTGGCGCACGACAAACAAGGGTTGTCGAAAGTGCGGCTGTTTACTGAATGGCTGGGGTTGGTGAGTAACCCCTAAAACAGGGATGCCTGACACGTGTAGGAGCGAGCTTGCCTCGCGATCTTTTGATTCGTTAAAAGATCGCGAGGCAAGCTCGCTCCTACGGCTTGTACTAGACCGTCGCCACCACTTTAACTGCCACTGGCGCGCTTTCTTGCACAGGGCTGTGGGCCTTGCACGCTTGGCTCAGGGTCAGGGATTTGGTCTCGGGGGCCCATGCCCATGAGATCAGCGCACCAAACGCCAGAATCGCCGCCAGGATGCCAATGGTCGGGCTCATGCCAATCCCCACCACGCTCACCGGCAACAGGAAGGTACTCACCGCCGAGCCCAAGCGACTGACCGCAGTCGCCAGGCCAATACCGCTGGCGCGCACTTCGGTCGGGAAGCTTTCGGCCGGGAACACGCCCACCAGGTTACTCACCGCAGACAGCACCAGGGTGAAGATGCCAAACGCCAACACCATCAAGAACGCGGCGCTGCTGGGCAGGATCGCGAGAATCAACAACGCCACCGCCAAAATGATGAACGAGTTGATCAAGAAGCCCCGGCGCGAGAATTTCACCGTGCACCAGATGCCGATCAATGCGCCGACGATCAGCAGCAGGTTGAGCATCAGTTCAGTGCCAAAGCCTTCAGCCAGGCCCATGGTTTTGAGGATGGACGGCAGGAAGGTGTAGATCGCAAAGTACGGCATCACGATGCACACGAAGAATAGGCAGTTGAACGCGGTGCGCTTGCGGTATTCGCGGCTGAACAGCACGGCATAGCCCGAGCGGGTTTCGCCGGACGGGACTTCATCCAGTTCGACGTTGTCGCCCAGATGCTTTTTAACGATGGCCCGCGCCTCGGCAATGCGCCCCTGGTTGACCAGCCAGCGCGGCGACTCTGGGGTGCCGATGCGGGCAATCAGAATCAAACCCGCCGGGATCGCAGAGGACGCCAGCATCCAGCGCCAGGCGTCATCGCCCAAACCGAGCATGGCGGTGCCCACAAAGGTGGCCGCCACGTAGCCAAAGGTCCAGATCACGCTGAACGAACCGAGCATCACGCCACGATGTTTTTTGGGGGCAAACTCGGCCAGCATGGCGTGGCCCACACTGAAGTCACCGCCCAAGCCGATGCCGATCAAGACCCGACACAAAAACAGCCCCATCGCCGTTTCGGCGTAGAACTGCATGACCGAAGCCACGGTGATCAGCACAAAGCTGACCAGGAAAATCTTTTGCCGACCGACCTTGTCGGAAATCCAGCCAAAGAACAGGCTGCCGAGAAACAGCCCGATCAGCGCTGAAGCACCGATCAACCCCTGCCAGAACGCATCCAGATGCATTTGTGGGCTGATCAGGGTAAAGGCGATGCCAATCAAACCCAGGATGTAGCCGTCTGTGAAGTGGGCGCCAAAGGTCAGCCCGGCGATTTTAAGGTGAAAGCGCCCGATGGGCAGGTCGTCGATTTTTACAGGTTGAGCGGACATGTTCGTCTCCAATTTTTTTTATTGACGGAGAAACCGATTGCTCTAGCTTTTCTTTGAATGGCTTGTGTGGGAGCCGGCTTACTCGTGAAAACGACAGATCGCCTTCGCGAGCAAGCTCATTCCTACAGAGGTAGTGCCGGGCTCAAAGACCGCCCATCAACAGGTACTTCAGTTCCAGGTAATCATCCAGGCCGTATTTGGACCCTTCACGGCCCAGGCCCGACTCCTTGATGCCGCCAAACGGTGCGACTTCGGTAGAGATAATCCCTTCATTGATCCCGACCATACCGGCTTCCAGCCCTTCGGCCATGCGCCACACCCGGCCAATGTCACGGCTGTAGAAGTAAGCCGAGAGCCCGAACGGTGTGTCGTTGGCCAGCGCCAGCACTTGGGCTTCATCCTTGAAGCGAAAGCACGCCGCCACGGGGCCGAAGGTTTCTTCCTGGGCGATCAGCATGTCGTTGCTGGCCTCCGTCAGAATGGTCGGTTCAAAAAAGGTCCCGCCGAGGGCGTGGCGACGGCCGCCGCACAACACCTTGGCGCCCTTCTCGACCGCATCACCGACATGGGCCTCGACTTTGGCCAACGCCGCCGCATTGATCAGCGGGCCTTGCTCAGTGTCACCTTGCAAGGCATCGCCCACGCGCATGGCCGCAACGGCTTCGGCCAACTTGGCGGTGAAGGCGTCGTACACGCCGTCTTGAATAAAGAAGCGGTTAACGCAGACGCACGTCTGCCCGGTGTTACGGAACTTGGAGGCCATGGCGCCTTTGACGGCTGCGTCCAGATCGGCATCGTCAAACACGATAAACGGCGCATTGCCGCCCAGTTCCAGCGAGACTTTTTTCAGCGTGTCTGCCGCTTGGCGCATCAGCAGTTTGCCGGTGCGGGTGGAGCCGGTGAACGACAGTTTGCGCACAATGCTGGACGCTTGCAGCGCCCCGCCGATGGCCACGGCGTCCCCTGAAACGATGTTGAACACACCGGCCGGGATCCCGGCCTGTTCAGCCAGTACGGCCAGGGCAAAGGCAGACAGCGGGGTTTCTTCCGACGGCTTGAGGATCATGGTGCAACCGGCTGCCAGCGCCGGGCCGACCTTGCGGGTGACCATCGCCAGCGGGAAATTCCATGGTGTGATGGCCGCCACCACACCAATGGCTTCCTTGACCACTATGATCCGCGCATCCGCCTTGTGGCTCGGGATCACATCGCCATACGCGCGCTTGGCTTCTTCGGCAAACCACTCCAGAAAGCTTGCGGCATACACCACTTCGCCCATGGCCTCAGCCAGCGGCTTGCCTTGTTCGCGGCTGAGCAGAGTGGCCAGGTCCTTCTGGTTGCTCAACATCAGTTCGCCCCAGCGCTTGAGACGCTGGCTGCGCTCTTTGGCGGTCAGCTTGCGCCAGGCCGGCAAGGCACGATTGGCCGCATCAATCGCCAGTTCGGTTTCTTCAGCGCCCGCCTTTTGCACGTTGGCGACCAAATCGCCCGTGGCCGGGTTGAACACCGGGTAAGTCGGGCCACCACTGGACCATTGGCCATCGATGAAATTGCCGTGACGGATCAGCGCGCTCATGCCACCGCCTCCGTCAGGGTGAAACGTTCGTGGGCCGGGCGAGCCGAGCGCAGGATGCGTTTACCGGCGGTGTAATCATTGATCACGTCGCACGGGGTGTAATTGCGCTCCAGTTCGTACAGTTCATCGGCATCGAGCTGGGTTTCGAGTGCAGCCAGGGCGCTGTCGAACTGCGCCGTGGTGTCAGCCCCCACCAGCATGCAATCAACGCCCGGATGGTTGGCGACCCACGCCTGGGCGATTTGGGCATTGGACACACCCCGGGCACGCGCTACACGCTGCACCGAATGGGCGATTTGCCAAGATGCCTCATCGCTGTACATCTGTTGCGTAAAGAAGTCGGTCTGGTTGCGCGTCGATTGCGCATCGCCGGTCAACAGGCCACGGGCCAACGGACTGAACACCGAGACGCCAAGGCCCTGATCGCGGCAGAACGGGATCATCTCGCGCTCTTCTTCGCGATAGGCGCAGTTCAATTGCAGCTGCATATTGATCGGTTTGACCCAACCATTGCGCTCGCAGGCCATGAGGATCTTCGCCAACTGCCCGGTGAGCATGGTCGAGACGCCGATGTAGCGGGCTTTGCCGGAGCGCACGATGTCGTTCATGGCGCTCATGGTTTCTTCAACCGGGGTGTTCACATCGAAGTAATGCAGCATGAACACGTCGACGTAATCCATGTTCAGACGCTTAAGGGAGGCGTCGATGCTGTCCATGATGTGCTTGCGCGAATGGCCGCTGGCATTGATCCCGGTGCGGGTGCCGTAACCCACCTTGGTGGTGATGACCAGGTCTTCACGACGAGCCAGGCGCTTGACGATACGGCCGACCACTTCTTCACCGACGCCAGCCGAGTAGAAATCTGCCAGATCGAAGAAGTTGACCCCGTTATCCAGCGCGTGCGCGACAATCGGCTCGCTTTGCTTTTCATCGAAAATCCACGGTTTCCAGTCCGGGGAGCCCATGTTCATGGTGCCCAGGCACAGGCGGGAGACTTCAAGGCCGGAGTTGCCCAAACGAATGTATTGCATGGCGCAGACCTCAGGCTTTTGGCGTGTAGAAAGGGTTGGAAATGTGCTCGACCACGTCCGCCAGTTGCGAGGTGTACGGCAGGCCGGTCAGCGCTGCACGAATCGCCGTGCGGCAAGCGTTGTAGTTGTTCAGGTACACCGCATCCAGGTCATCACATGCCGGGTTGACCCAGTTGGCGGTGACGATGGCCCACTCGTCTTCGGCTTCCGGCGGCAAGGTGCCGTCCAGCAGCGCTTCGAGTACCGCCTTGGCGATCCCGGCCTGGGACGCGCCCCACGTCGCGTTGCCATGCAGGTCGCTGCTGATCTCGGCTTTGTTGACGTACAGGGTCATCGGCTTGACCGGGATGTTGGGTTGCGCAATCACCATGAACGGGCAATGCCCTTGGCTTGGCGACGCCAGGCTGTTGGCGAAGGCCTGACCCGCCGGGCCGTTGCGCGGCCCGATCAAAATGTTGATGTGCGCGGCGTTCACGCCAGGGCCTTCGAAACCTTCACCGATGTACAGGTCGAGTGCTTTCATGAGTCATTACTCTTTGGACGATGCGTTATTGTTGGGATCAGTCGCGCAGGCCGGTCGGACGACAGGCAAGGCGAACAGGGACAGTCAAAGAGCGCAGCGCAGGGCTGGCGAGAAGGGAATCCGTCATGGTTGCAGCGCTCTTTTTTGTTGTGGTTGAGCTGTTGCTGCAATTTTTAGCACTCGCGCAGGTGCGGGCTGTAACCATTAAAAGTCATGGGGGTATGCGTTTAGGTCATAGCCTGCTGGCCATGGAGTGCAGGAAGGAAGGCGGGGGATGAAAGAGGGTAAGAATGTGTAGGAGCGAGCGATCTTTTAAAGATCAAAAGATCGCGAGGCAAGCTCGCTCCTACAGTCGGGGTTACAGCGAAATGCCGGCTGCCTTGGCCCGCGCTGCGTGCAGTTTTTTGTAGCTGTCGATCAGGCGCAAGTGCCGGTCCAGACCTTCCAGCTTCATGCTGGTCGGGGTCAGACCATAGAAGCGCACGCTGCCGTCAGCCGAACCGATGGCGGCGTCCATGCGCTCGTTGCCGAACATGCGACGGAAGTTGACTTCGTAGTCTTCCAGCTCCAGGTCTTCGTCCAGGTACATCTCCAGCACCGCATTCACGGCTTGGTAGAACAAGCCACGCTCGACGGTGTTGTCGTTGTACTGCAAGAACATTTCGACCGCCTCTTTCGCCTCTTCATGTTGCTGCAAGGCGAGGTAGATCAGCAGTTTCAACTCCAGAATGGTCAACTGACCCCACGCGGTGTTGTCGTCGAACTCGATGCCGATCAAGGTGGTGATGTCGGTGTAATCGTCCAGCTCACTTTCCACCAGACGCTCAACCAGATCTTTGAGCGCCGCCTCATCCAGACTGTGCAGGTTGAGGATGTCTTCGCGGAAGAACAGCGCCTTGTTGGTGTTGTCCCAGATCAGGTCATCCACCGGGTAAATCTCGGAGTAATCCGGCACCAGAATGCGGCACGCCTTGGCGCCGAGGTGCTCGTAAACCGCCATGTACACTTCTTTGCCCATGCCTTCGAGAATCCCGAACAAGGTCGCGGCCTCGTCGGCATTGGCATTTTCGCCCTGGCTGGTGAAGTCCCACTCGACAAATTCGTACTCTGCCTTGTTACTGAAGAAGCGCCACGACACCACACCGCTGGAGTCAATAAAGTGCTCGACGAAGTTGTTCGGCTCGGTCACCGCGTGGCCCGCAAAGGTTGGCTGCGGCAAATCGTTGAGGCCTTCAAAACTGCGGCCTTGCAGCAGCTCGGTGAGGCTGCGCTCCAGCGCCACTTCAAGGCTTGGATGGGCGCCAAACGAGGCGAACACACCGCCGGTGCGCGGGTTCATCAGGGTTACGCACATCACCGGGAACTCACCGCCCAACGACGCATCCTTCACCAATACCGGAAAGCCCTGCTCTTCCAGCGCCTGAATGCCCGCCAGAATGCCCGGATATTTCGCCAGCACCTCGGCCGGTACATCCGGCAGCGCGAACTCGCCTTCAATGATTTCGCGTTTGACGGCCCGCTCAAAAATCTCCGACAAGCACTGCACTTGCGCTTCAGCCAGGGTGTTACCGGCACTCATGCCGTTGCTGAGGTACAGGTTTTCGATCAGGTTGGAGGGGAAATACACCACCTCGCCGTCCGACTGACGCACAAACGGCAGTGAGCAAATGCCGCGCTCTTCATTGCCGGAGTTGGTGTCGATCAGGTGTGAACCGCGCAACTCGCCATCGCGGTTGTAGATTTTGCGGCAGTAGGCGTCGAGGATCTCAGTGGGCAGCTCATCTTTGCGGCCCGGCTTGAACCAGCGCTCTTCCGGGTAATGCACAAACGGCGCATTGGCGATCTCTTCGCCCCAGAACTGATCGTTGTAGAAGAAGTTGCAGTTAAGACGCTCGATAAACTCGCCCAGCGCCGAGGCCAATGCGCCCTCTTTGGTCGCGCCCTTGCCGTTGGTGAAACACATCGGCGATTGCGCATCGCGGATATGCAGCGACCAGACATTCGGCACGATATTGCGCCACGACGCGATTTCGATCTTCATGCCCAAGTCGGCCAAAATGCCCGACATATTGGCGATGGTTTGCTCCAGCGGCAGGTCCTTGCCCGCGATAAACGTGCCACCGCAAGCGGCAGAACTCGACGCCGGCATCAACAACGCCTGAGCATCGGCGTCGAGGTTTTCGACCTCTTCAATCACAAACTCAGGCCCGGCCTGCACCACCTTCTTCACCGTGCAGCGGTCGATGGAGCGCAAAATGCCCTGGCGATCCTTCTCGGAAATATCGGCAGGCAACTCGACCTGAATCTTGAAAATCTGGTTGTAGCGGTTTTCCGGGTCAACAATATTGTTCTGCGACAGGCGAATATTCTCGGTAGGAATATTGCGCGTCTGGCAGTACAGCTTCACAAAATAA
The DNA here is from genome assembly GCF_009600525.1 of Pseudomonas sp. FSL R10-1350. Classification (NCBI taxonomy): domain Bacteria; kingdom Pseudomonadati; phylum Pseudomonadota; class Gammaproteobacteria; order Pseudomonadales; family Pseudomonadaceae; genus Pseudomonas; species Pseudomonas sp. FSL R10-1350. The sequence goes on along the minus strand of NZ_WIVR01000013.1, from coordinate 7,247 downwards.
GCCGCGCACAACGCCGACGACGCCAGAAAATAATCGAAAGGACCCGGCGCCGAACCATCGCCCTTGTAGCGGATAGGTTGATCGGCCACCACCGTGAAATCATCGAACTTGGCTTCAAGTCGAAGGTTGTCGAGAAAGTTGACCTTAATTTCCATGAGGGAATTACCAGAATAACGGGCTAAAAAATATGGGCGCCATTATCCGATTTTTCAGCCGGAAGTCCCGCCCTTTTCCCAAATGCCTGCCAAGCCGCCATTTTGTAGGGCGAGCTGGTGTCGTGATGTTTTGAGCTTAAAGGTCAGGGGAAGTGACGCGACGGGAGGTGTTTTCAGCTCCCTCAAAGGTTCAAACAATGATGGTGTGCGGGTAAGCATGCATAGCGCTGTCATGTGTTACCAGGCTAATACCTTCAGCCAGTGCTTGAGCTACCAAGATGCGGTCAAACGGATCTCGATGAACATTCGGCAGAGCGCCTACGGTCAACCCGTGCTCGGACGTGATAGCCAACTCAAGGTAACCCGCATCCAGGAGCACCTTGCGTAGTACCGCTGGGATAACACCGGTACGCTCGGCACCTTTAATGGTCAGTTCCCAAATACTGGCGGCGCTGAAATACAAGGTATTGGCCTCATCGTCTATAAGTTGAGCCGCCGCTTTGGATAATTTGACGTCATCGGTGGCGGCCCATACCAGAATGTGAGTATCGAGCAATAACCTCATGCCTTACCCTCAAACATATCTGCAATTTCAGCATCCATGGCGTCTGACGCTGCGGTATTGAATGTCACCCCCGCCAGCATGCCGCGACGCTTAGGGGCGGTAATAGGAACCAGCTTGGCCACGGGCTTACCTGCCTTGGCGATAATGATTGTTTCCCCCCCCGCCGCTGCTTCGACAAGCTGCGAGAAATGCGTTTTCGCTGCATGGATGTTATGGGTCTGCATACTGCTCCCTCCCAGTTGATTGGCTAATGCAGTTAGTCTAGTCCACTAACCGGACTAAACCTAACTCACAACCTGCCTTTCATCGGCACACACCAACAAAACCAAGGTGCAGTACATTCGGAGCCAATTCCTGGAGATAACAGAGCCGGATTTAAAAGTGATCTGCCAAGGGCATACAAAAGACCGCAACAACAGAAGTGACGCGCCTGCTGCACTCAGGCGCGTGCTGCTTAGTGCGTCGTTAAACCGTCCAGCGATTTGTCGACATACGCTTTGGCCAGCTCCACCAAATGCATGACCGACAACACCAGATGGCGCGGGTGCCCGCTCAAGCCATTCCCCGCCTCACTCGCCGAAGCACCCGCGCAGCGCAACAAGTCTGACGCTTGGGCCAAAGCCGCTTCTAAATTGACGCTGTCCGGGATGGCATACGTGGCCTGATCCACGTGCCGTAGAGGCTTATGGTTGAGCAGGTAGTAATCGAGGGCGCGATCCGTGGCGGCACGGTCTAACGACAATTCATCGCACTGAGCAGCATCTTGCAGGGTGGGAATGGGTGGCAGCCATGCGCAGGTTAGTAGACCGGAGTACACGGAAACCCGGCGCGCTACGAGAGCGCCCTGCGCACGGCCACCATAAAACCGAGGCCGAAAAAAAGCGCCTCTTTAAGGTGGCGCGTTGCGCCGTGTACTAGACCCGACCGCTGATTTTCAGCGATGGGCCGAGACTATTCCCCGAACTGCACAGGCACAAGCGAATGGAAGTTTCTAGGATGTTTCACCGGATTGAAAGGGAAGCGTCGTACGAAACGGCTGATTTTGAGGCTGTACGCTACCGTGAAATAGCGCTGCGTTCGTCTGAAGTTACCAGAAGCTGCTGTTCTAACGATTGCCCAGGGTTTACAGTTTTCGAATTCGTATACGGTGTATACATTTGAACTTAGGAGCCAATCATGGCATCGCCTGTGTTGTCATTCCGTGTTGAAGAAGGATTGGTCGAACAACTTGACCAGCTGTCTCAAGCCACTGATCGCGACCGCCAGTACCACCTCAAACGTGCGTTGGCCCGCTACATTGAGGCCGAGTCCTGGCACATCAAAGCCATTGCCGAAGGCATAGCCGACGCCGACGCGGGCAAATTGACCGATCTCAGCACCATCAAAGCCAAGTGGGTGGACCGTGCCAAACATCGCACTGACAGACAAAGCGAGCAGTGATCTTGACTCAATTCACGAATATTACGAGTCACGCTTAGGCGCTGCTGCAGCGGATGCCGTGCTTGGCCAGATCATCGAAACACTGGAGCAACTGCAAACGTTCACCGGCCTTGGGCGCCCTTCACAGACGCCCGATGTTCGGGAGCTGATTCTGGGCAAATTCCCGTTTATTGCGCCGTACCGGCTGATGAATAGCGAGGTGCAGGTATTGCGTATTCTTCATCAGAGGACTGAGCGGCCAGATGATTGGTGAGGCTGCTACGGCCTTGGAAAGATTAAATATCAAAAAAGCCAGGTTGACTGGAACAAGTGAACGGATATTCCCAAGATATTTCGCCAGATTGAAAGAGAAGCGTCGTACGAAACGGCTGATTGTGTGCAGCTAAGCTCACCTGACGGATCAACCTCTATTTGATCTAGTCACGGGAGGCAAATTGAATAATGTGAAAAGCTCTACTGCCGAATGGCACTTGCAAAATAAGCTCGCTAGCACCACCGTAATGACAAACGTCATTACAGGAATCAAATCCATGGCATCTATCAACATACGCGTGGACGATGATCTCAAAGCTCGCGCCTATCAAGAGCTTGAACGCCTGGGTGTCACCCCCTCAGAGCTGATGCGCCAGGCCTTGCAGTACGTAGCAGAACGCGGCCAATTGCCCTTTCGCCCGATGCTCATGACCGAGGAAGACGAAGCGCTCCTGAACACCGTTCGTGAACGCTTGGCTGACCCTAAACGGGTCAAAGTGACACTGGATGACCTTTAGCCTTGAGTTTGACCAGCGCGCACTCAAAGAGTGGCAAAAACTCGGAGATACGGTCAGGCAGCAATTTAAAAAAAAGCTGGCTGAAATATTGATTAACCCACGCGTAGAGGCCAACCGCCTGCGCGATTTACCCGACTGCTACAAAATCAAGCTGCGCAGTGCGGGCTACCGCCTGATCTATCAGGTCATTGATCAAGAAATTGTCGTGTTCGTCGTTGCCGTGGACAAACGCGAAAACGATGCTGCTTATGACAAGGCACAAGAACGTCTTAAATAGAATCAACCAGCTTAGGATTCTTAACTAACAATCCCAGTGCGTAGAGTCTTGAAAAACACTAAAACCCTCCCCGCCCACTCCCCAGACTTGCCCCAGAAAAAACAGCGGTTCGTGTTTACCTAACGCTGCGGGAAAAGCGGATGAGCACCACGGACTAACCCGCAAGCGGCTTTTCCATAATGATGGTGCGCTCAGCCCCATAAAATTCGTCCCGGATCGTTTGATAGCCCAACGCCGCGTAAAAGCTCTGCGCGGTAATCGACGATGGCACTCGTAAAGCGCCAACACCAGCGCTGACAGCGGTCGCGTGAATGACATCCATCAACAATCGGCCGATACCTTTACCTTGGTGGGCAGGATCAACGAAAACACTTCTAACTACATTACCGTCGAGGCTTGCAGTGCCAGCAATAGTCTCGCCCAGCAAGGCCACGAAAACCTTGCGTTTGTCGAGTAATGCGCTGATAGCTTCAGGTGCAAAGCTGCGCTCAACCTGGGCAATGATCTCAGGCGAATAATCCTGTGAATTTGTGCCACGCAGAGCGGCGATCACGACACGGCTTATCGCAACTGAATCGTCCAGGGTTGCGGAGCGAATCTGACAGTCCATTTGGAAACCTCGATCATTAACGATCCAGCTTAGCTCAAGGCAATGCGCCTTCACCCACGGCTAATCCTTTAACCTTTTTCCAGACGCCAAAAACCACAAACCCCCGACTTTCTCTTGGAAAATCAGGGGTTTGTGTTTACTTAATGTGGCGGTGAAGGAGAGATTCGAACTCTCGATACAATTTCTTGTATACACACTTTCCAGGCGTGCTCCTTAAGCCACTCGGACACTTCACCGTATCTCTACAAACATGTTCTGTCTGTCGAGGCGCGCTAATGTAGTCGAAAGCTTTCGATATGACAAATGTTTTTTTCAGAATTTTCATGCGCTTACGGGTTTCGGTGGTTTTCTGGCATGACCGGACCCGGCGATTCTGCCATTTTCAAGCCTTGGCACCGCAGCGCCAGCACGTTGAAGCTCAGGCACGCTGGCGTCTATATAGAAGGTGCCGGGCTTTTGGCTGACTGGTCAGTCAGTCACGGCGCTTTACCTGCGCCGTGGGGCTGGGTAACGTCTGACTCACTTAAATACAAGGAATTGCGCCATGAGTGACTTGATTGCTTATCACCTGGAAGACGGTATCGCGACGCTGACGCTGAGTAATGGCAAGGTCAATGCTATTTCCCCGCAGGTGATCACTGCCTTTAACGCGGCGCTGGACCAGGCTGAGCTGGATCGTGCAGTGGTGATTATCACTGGCCAGCCGGGGATTCTGTCGGGCGGTTATGACTTGAAGGTGATGACGTCCGGTCCTGAGCAGGCGATTGAGTTGGTCAGGCAGGGCTCGACGTTGGCGCGTCGCTTGTTGGCGCACCCGTTCCCGGTGGTGGTTGCGTGCCCGGGGCATGCGGTGGCTAAAGGCGCATTCTTGCTGCTGTCGGTGGATTACCGGGTTGGCGTAGAAGGCCCGTTCAGTATTGGCCTGAACGAGGTGCAAATCGGCATGACCATGCACCACGCCGGTATCGAGCTGGCCCGCGACCGCTTGCGCAAGTCGGCTTTCCATCGCTCGGTGATCAACGGAGAGATGTTTAACCCGATTTCCGCAGTCGATGCAGGCTTCCTGGACCAGGTGGTCAAGCCTGAAGAGCTGCACGCCACGGCGCTCGAAGTGGCTCGCCAGTTGAAGAAGATCAATATGAAGGCGCACAAGAACACCAAACTTAAAGTGCGCAAAGAACTCCTGGAAACCCTCGACAAGGCAATCGAGCTGGATCAACACCACGCGCTCTGACCTTATCGCTTGATCGGCATCCCGATTGCACTGAGCAGTCGGGATGCCTCCCTCCCCCGCGTCTCATCTTTGTATCGTCAGCACCTCTGGCTGGCACTTATCAGCCTTTGTTGAAACATATGCTTAAACATCAGCAATCTCCTGCGTGTATCGGGGTAATTGCCGTTTACAGTGCACGTCCGTACACTGCGCCACCTTTTGTTTTGATGAGCCTGTAAATGCTACTTTCGTTTCGCATGGTGTTGATGAGTGTGCATTTTGTGGTTGCGGGTGTTCTCGGCGTGCTGCTGGGCATGTGCCGCCCTTTCAATCCTGATAACAGTCGGCTGTGCGCGCGGCTGTATGCGTGGCCTTCAAAATGGATTTTGGGCTACAAGCTCAAGACTGAAGTCGGCCCGTTGATGGACAAGCCACAAAGCTGCGTGGTCATCGCCAATCATCAATCCAACTACGATCTGTTTGTGTTCGGCAACGTCGTGCCGCGCCGTACGGTGTGTATTGGTAAAAAGAGCCTGAAATGGGTTCCGCTATTCGGCCAGTTGTTCTGGTTGGCGGGTAATGTGCTGATCGACCGGGGCAACGCGCAAAAAGCACGCAAATCAATGCTGACCACGACACGCACCTTGCAGGAAAAAGACACGTCGATCTGGGTCTTCCCGGAAGGCACGCGCAACCTGGGCAAGTCGTTGCTGCCGTTCAAAAAGGGCGCGTTCCTGATGGCGATTACTGCCGGAGTACCGATTGTGCCGGTGTGCGTCAGTACGTACAGCCAGCACCTCAAGCTCAACCGCTGGCACAGTGCCGATATTCTGATCCGTTCTTTGCCTGCCATTCCTACGGCGGGCTTGACCCAAGATGACCTGCCACGGCTGATGGAGCAGTGCCGCGAGCAGATGCTCGCCTGCATCGAGGCCATGGACCGCGAGCTGCTGGCCCAGCATAAGCTGCCTCAGCCTGCACTCCCCGCCCGCAAAACAACGGCGTCTAACCCGAACGTCTGAACGTTTGTCACGTCAAAGTGGTTGATTGCACGCTAAGCTGCACCTTCGTGCCATAACCCTTTGATGAAGAAGCGATTAGAACTATGGGGAGAGTTGTTGCTGCTGCGGTGTACAGCGAAGGCAAAAAGGTCACCGATATTACGCTGGATGAAGGTAGCGACTGGGCTGCAAAGCCCGGCCACTTCGTCTGGATCGGCCTGGAGCAGCCCAACGCACAAGAGCTGAGCAATTTGCAGCGTCAGTTCAATCTGCATGAACTGGCCATCGAAGACGCCTTGGAGCAACACAGCCGGCCAAAGCTCGAAACCTTTGGCGACGCACTGTTTATCGTCACGTACTCGCCGATTCGCCATGAAGGCAAATTAGAGTTCGTTGAAACGCATATCTTTGCCGGCAATGGCTACATCATTACCAGCCGCAATGGCCATTCCGCCTCATACCGCTCTGTGCGCCAACGCTGCGAGGCCCGCCCGCTGCTGCTGGAGCACGGCGAAGATTTTGTGCTGTATGCCTTGCTGGACTTTGTGACCGAGAGCTATCAGCCCGTCAGTGAAGCCATTCACGCCGAGATCGAGCAGCTCGAACGCACGATCATGGGCAATACACTAAATGAAGCCGATATCGTCAAACTTCATGATTTGCGCCGTGATGTGCTGCGATTGCGGCGCTATGTGGCGCCCATGGTTGAAGTCAGCGAAGAGCTTCAGCGCCTCGACTTCCCGTTTATCGACAAGAACATGCGCCCGTATTTTCGCGATGTGCAAATTCACGTCACCCGGCAAATGGAAGACCTCACCACCCTGCGCGACATCGCCAGCCAAACCATTGAAATTGTGGTGCTGCTGGAATCGTCACGGCAAAGCATCGTGCAGCGCAAATTCGCCGCCTGGGCAGCCATCTTGGCGTTCCCTACGGCGGTGGCGGGCATTTACGGGATGAACTTTCAGAACATGCCGGAGCTGACCTGGCATTACGGCTATTTCGGCGTGCTGGGGTTTATTGCGGTGGGCGTGACGGGTCTGTGGACGAGCTTCAAGCGTTCGGGTTGGTTGTAGAGATCGAACTGTAGGAGCGAGCTTGCCTCGCGAGCTTTTAGAAGATCAAAAGATCGCGAGGCGAGCTCGCTCCTATGTATGGACTCGCCCCCCACTGTCAACCCGCTTTTGCCCACTGACACCCGGCTGCATCTATGTAT
>NZ_WIVR01000139.1:0-2024 GCF_009600525.1 Pseudomonas sp. FSL R10-1350 | reverse complement strand
GCCTAGGGCAGAGCCCTATTGAGATATAGAAGGGGGGGTATTGCAACCTGCTGATTTTAAAGGTTTTTTTTTAGGGGTAGTCTCATAGCTGGTGAGACTGGGCAGTCTCATAGCTGGTGAGACTCTGTTTTCAAAGGGTCATCATCAAGTGTATCATTCGAGATCACCATTTAAAGCAAGCAGGATCTCAATATGAGCATGGTTGCATCACCAGAAGAGACTCCGGAGTCTCATGATGTACGGGACAATTACAACTTCGTCCAGATCTCCCGCAGCTACCTGACTCAGATGCGTAAATTGGCCCGTGCAAGCCCCATAGCGCACGAGATTTTGTATTACTTGGTGGAGCACATGGGTAGGACCACAAACGCCGTAGTGTGTAGCTATGGGACGCTCTGCGAGGTCACAGGCGTAAGCCGTCCTACAGTGGGTCGAGCAATCAAGCTCCTCAAGGATGAAAACTGGATCGACACAGTAAAAATCGGCAATGCCAGCGCCTACTGTGTCAACGAACGAGTGTTCTGGCAGGCAGGCCGCAACCAACGGAAATACGCCGTTTTCTCTGCGACCGTCATTGCCTCTGCATCTGAGCAAGACAGCAATTTCAAGGAAAAGGCGAAGCAGAAACTGACCTACATCCCAATCATCGAAGACAACAACATAGCCGTTACCGGAAAGGATGAACTTCCACCGCCAGACCAACAAGACCTAGATATCTAAAAGCTCCACAATAATGTTAACCAGGAAGGTGCTATGTGAACGGAAAATCTGCAGGTAAGCTTTGGGTTAGGGCTGGTTTAATTGCAATAGTATTGCCGCTATGTTTTATATTCCCATATGTTTTGATTGTTGTACTAATCTTAACATGGTTAACTTTCTTAGACTTTATAGAACCAAAAACTAAAACGGTCCTTCCGCCTCGAACATGGGTTGACGCAAAACCCGACGATAGTGACTGGCTAGAGCTATTCCTAAAAGGCTGTGAATCTCCAGCAGAGGAAAAGTTTCTACAATCCATGGTTAAAGAATTCAATCTTTATCCTAGTAATGGGGCACTAATTTCCCCAGCGTTATCAATGGAAATGCAATTCACATTCCATAACTATCGATTTGATTTTGTGCTGAACAGCAAGTACATCGTCGAAATTGATGGTGCCACATACCACTCTTCACCTGAGCAGGTAGAGCGTGACCGTATCCGAGACGAATTCTCAGTAGCCCATGGTTATAGCGTCCTCCGGATACCAGCAAGTATAGTTTTCAATAATCCCGCCGAAGCTATCCGAAGGGTCAAGGATTTTGCTTTAAACCCTACCAGGTCTGCGACAGAGCCAGAGCCAGAGCCAGTTGCTAAGAATAGTATTATACGGAAACCTGTATCAAACTACATTGGTGACTTCACGAAAGGCGTATCGAGTTTTACTAAAATAGTTATTGATGCTAGCTTGAAACAAGCTACTATTTCAGATTTTAAAAAAGCCATAGATAGTGAACAAATATTTCTTAACGCTATGGTACGTAAAGTCGAGACAGAGATTCGTTTAATGAACCTTTCTCCTGGTGAGCGAAAGATTCATGATGAAATGTACGCAAGAATTACACAAGGTCATATTAAAAAACCAATAACCGAAATTTTTTGTTGGACACCTATTATTTTGCCGGAGCCAATTGATAATGAAGTTGTTCAGCGGCAAATTTCAATGGAGTGCGCCTATCATCTTGAAAACCGCAGAAAGTATTTTGAGGATTTGAGGAAAAGATCTGCTAATGATTATATGTTTGCAGTTCTTTTCCATAAATACATGGAGGAATCGGGTTTCCCGGATATGGATCTAATCAAATCTGGCGCTCATGTGCCTACTTCACGTGAGTAGTCCAATATATTATTTTAACGTCCCCGATCGATCGGGGCATTTTTTATTTTTTCTTGGCGTATCGCCGTCCTCTGTTCCTTAGCTTTCTTGTTTTCCAGTTGGAACGTCATGGCCACTTTTAAAACCTCAGTAACCTGAGCCTTTGTAAGC
>NZ_WIVR01000138.1:0-2174 GCF_009600525.1 Pseudomonas sp. FSL R10-1350 | reverse complement strand
GCAGGTCGGCTGGCTGGACGGCCGCGTGCTGCCGCCGCCCAGTGTGACGCTGCCGTATGCGTTTTCCGGTGAGGCGGTGGTGGGTTTCGGCCAGCAGCGCAGCGGTTTGCTCGAGGCCTTACTGGTGACCTTGATGCGGGTCAGCGGCGGGTTGCTGGCCGGCAGCCTGGCGGCGCTGGTGCTGGCGGTTCTGATCACCGAAGTGAAGCTGTTGCGCCGTTTGATCCTGCCACTGGTGCAAACCCTGGCGCCGATCTCACCGGTGGCCTGGGTGCCCTTCACCATCGCGGTGATCGGCATTGGTGGCCAGGCGGCGGTCTTCGTGGTGTTCCTCGCCGTGCTGGGCACCATGACGCTGTCGCTGAGCGCCGCGCTGGACGCCATCAACCCGCAGTACCTGAACATCGCCCACAACCTGCGCTGCACCCGCAAACAAATCTGGTTGCGGGTGCGCTTGCCGGCGATTGCGCCGAGCGCGATGACCAGCCTGCGCATGGCCTTTTTCGGCGCGTGGATGGCGGTGCTGGCCGGGGAAATGGCGGGGATCAATTCCGGGCTGGGTTACATGATCATCATGGCCCAGCAGATGTACAACATGCCGTTGGTGATGGTGGGCGTGATGACCATTGGTGCTGTGGGTTTTGTGGTGGATCGCCTGTTGCTGTTGCTCGGGCGCCGTTTTAGCGGGTGGTCGTCATGAGCCGGGGCGCTACGCTGAGCTTTCGTGGCCTGAGCAAGCAGTTTGAAGGCGGGACGCGGGTCGATGTCGGTGATCTGGACATCAAGGCGGGCAGCTTCACCGTGCTGCTGGGGCGCAGTGGCTGCGGCAAAAGCACCTTGCTCAACATCGCCGCCGGTCTGCAACAGCCCAGCACCGGGCACCTTTTGTATGACGGCCAGGCGTTGACGGGCAACAAACCCGACAGCGCGCTGATCTTCCAGCAGAACAACCTGTTCCCGTGGATGAGTGCGGCCGAGAACATCGCCATCGCCCTGCTCAACCGTGGGCTGAACCGCGAAGACGCCAACCGGCGCGCCGGGCAATTGCTGGCCGAGGTCGGTTTGGCCGAGTTCGCCCAGCACCGGCCCGGCGCGTTGTCGGTCGGCATGTGCCAGCGCATTGCGTTGGCCCGGGCCTTGGCGCTGGAGCCACGTTTGCTGCTGCTCGACGAGCCGTTTTCAGCACTGGACGCTCAGACCCGGCGCTTGATGCAGGAGCAACTGCTGCGCGCCTGGAGCAGCAGCGGCGCCACTGTATTGATGGTCACCCACGACCTGCAAGAGGCGCTGTTGCTGGCCGACCGCATCGTGCTGATGGCCAGCGCGCCCCACGGGCACATCGCGCAGATCCTCGAAATCGACATGCCGCGCCCGCGTCTCGGGCGCTCGGAAGCACTGCTTGACCTGCAAGAGCGGCTGGACGCGTTCCTGACCCACGAAACCCGGCTGGCCGAGCACTTTTAGTTAACACGGGACCTCCCGACTTACTTGATTGGCACCCGGTCATTCGACCGATACGCCGCCCTTTGAAGAGCAAAGACCATGAGTGAAACCACACACCGCGTGACCATCAACGGACTGCACGTCAACGCTGGCCGCGAAGTTCGCGAGCGCATTCGTGCCGATGGCGAAGGTGACATTGCCCGCCCGCTGTACCAGACCTCCGTGCAGTGGACCCAGGGCTACCAGACCCAGACCACGGTCAAGTCCGGCGCAGTCCTGCACGGCGACGAACCGTGCGCCTACGGTGGCGCCGGGCTGGGTGCAACGCCTCAGGAACTGCTGCTGGCCGGTATCGGCAACTGCCTCGCGGCCACTTACATCGGCGGCTTGTCGGCCTCCGGGGTCAAGGTCAACAGCCTGGTGCTGGACGTTTCCGGGCGGGTGGATTTTCGTGCCGCGTTTGGCGTGACCAGCGGCAACCCGGGCTTTGAAAGCATCCAGGTGCAGGTTCTGATTGATACCGAAGAATCCTCCGAGCGCGTCGACGCCTTGCTGGCCAAGCTGCTGCCGACCGCGCCGATCCCCGACACCATCATGCGTCCGGTGCCGCTGACGGTGGAGGTTCAACACACTGGCGGCGCCACCCATGGCTGATAACGAGCACTCGGTGCTGGTCGTGGGCGGCGGGCCTGCGGGGCTGTCGTGCGCCTACGAACTGGTGCGTGCGGGCC
>NZ_WIVR01000137.1:0-2327 GCF_009600525.1 Pseudomonas sp. FSL R10-1350 | reverse complement strand
GATTTGCGCGGCGTAAGGGTGGGTGGCGTCCAGCAGCAGGTCGATGCCCTGTTCGCCCATGTAGTGGGCCAACCCCTCAGCGCCGCCGTAGCCGCCCACCCGCACTTCGCAGCGCAAATCGGTGGGCACGCGGCCGACACCGGCCAGGCTGTAAACGTGTTGCGGGCCCAGGGTGCGGGCAATGGCCAGTGCTTCGGTCACGCCGCCGAGCAATAAAATACGCTTCATGCAAACCCTCCGGCATGGCCGACAACGGCGCCTTGGCGGTCAATGGCAAACACTTCTACCTGCACCGACGCCGGCACCACGCTGCGGGCGAAGTCCAGCGCGTGCTGGCACACCGCATCACCCAGGGCGATGCCTTGCGCGCTGCACATGGCGAGGGCTTGCTGGCTGGTGTTGGCCTGGCGGATGGCCTCTTGCAGCGTGGGGTCAGCGCCAATGGCCGCCGCCCATTCGGCCAGTTGCGGCAAGTCGATGCTGGAGTGACGGCTGTGCAAATCCATATGACCTGCGGCCAGTTTGCTGATTTTTCCGAAGCCGCCGCAGAGGCTCAACTTATCCACAGGGACTTTGCGCAGGTGCTTGAGGACCGCGCCCACGAAGTCGCCCATCTCGATCAGCGCGATCTCCGGCAGGTTATACACCCGGCGCATGGTGTCTTCGCTGGCATTGCCGGTGCAGGCAGCGATGTGCAGGTAGCCGTTGGTCTTGGCGACGTCGATGCCCTGGTGGATCGAGGCGATGTACGCGGCACAGGAAAACGGCCGGACGATGCCGCTGGTGCCCAGAATCGACAGGCCGCCGAGAATCCCCAAGCGCGGGTTCATGGTCTTGAGGGCCAGCGATTCGCCGTCCTGGACGTTGACGGTCACTTCAAAGCCACCGTGATAGTGGTGCTCGGCAGCCAGTTGCTGCAGGTGATCGGTGATCATTTTGCGCGGCACCGGGTTGATCGCCGGTTCGCCCACGGGCAACACCAGACCGGGGCGGGTGACCGTGCCAACGCCCTGGCCTGCGACGAATACGATGCCTGCATCAGGCAGCAGGCGAACGCGTGAGTACAGCAGCGCGCCGTGGGTCACGTCCGGGTCGTCGCCTGCGTCCTTGAGGGTCCCGGCTTCGGCGCCATCGGCCTGCGTGCGGCAGAACTCCAGACGCATGGTCACCACTTTGCCTTTAGGCAAGGTGATTTCCACGGCGTCATGGCTGACGCCGCTGAGCAACAGGCGAGCGGCGGCCAGGCTGGTGGCCGTGGCGCAACTGCCGGTGGTCAGGCCGCTGCGCAGGGGCGCGGGTTGTTCGGCGGTTTCGTCACGCATCAAAGGGTTTGGTCATCTCTAGCAAGGTTATTGGCAGCGCTTGGCGCCACGTATCAAAGTCGCCCAGCGGTTGGGCCTGGGCGACGTGAACCCGCGTCAGCTCGCCGCCATGGCGTTCGCGCCAGCTCATCAGCAATGTTTCGCTTTGCAGGGTGACGGCATTGGCCACCAGTCGCCCGCCGGGCTTGAGCTGTTGCCAGCAGGTGTCGAGCACACCCTCGCGGGTGACGCCGCCGCCGATAAAAATCGCGTCCGGACGCTCCAGGCCTTCCAGTGCTTGCGGAGCCTTGCCTCGAATTAGCTGCAGGCCCGGCACGCCCAGCGCGTCACGGTTGTGTTCGATCAGTTGCTGACGGCCGCTGTCTGCCTCGATGGCCAGGGCCCGGCAGTTCGAGTAGGTACGCATCCACTCAATACCAATCGAGCCGCTGCCTGCGCCCACGTCCCACAACAGTTGCCCCGGCAAGGGCGCGAGGCGGGCGAGGGTGATGGCGCGTACATCGCGCTTGGTCAGTTGGCCGTCGTGCTGGAAGGCGCTGTCCGGTAAGCCGCCCACGCGGGACAGCGGCTGTGCGTTGACCGAGGCGATGCATTCAATGGCAATCAGGTTCAGGGCCGCGATTGGCGGGTCGTTCCATTCGTCAGCGCTGGCGTCGACGCGACGTTCGGCCGGGCCGCCCAGGTGCTCCAGGACACTTAAGCGGCTTGGGCCAAAACCGCGTTCGCGCAACAGCGCCGCAACGGTGGTCGGGCTGCTGCCGTCATTGCTCAGCACCAGCAGGCGTGCGCCGCTGTGCAAGTGAGCATTGAGCGCAGCCACCGGACGGGCAACCACTGACAGCGTGGTCACGTCTTGCAAGGCCCAGCCCAAACGTGCAGCCGCCAACGAGAAAGAGGAGGGCGAGGGCAGCACGTGCATCTCGGCGTTTTCAACCACGCGTGCCAGGCTGGCGCCTACGCCGAACAGCATCGGGTCACCACTGGCCAGCACACACACTGGCTGGC
>NZ_WIVR01000136.1:0-2334 GCF_009600525.1 Pseudomonas sp. FSL R10-1350 | reverse complement strand
GGCGCTGGAGTTGCCGCTAACCGTGCTCGACTGGCGCGGCCGCGCCGAGCAAACCGCCGAGCTGGAGTTGCTGGCGCGCAGCGAGCGTTTGCAGTTTGATCCGGCGCAACCGCCGTTGCTGCGCCTGGCCTTGGTGCGTCTCGATGAGCAGCGCCAGCAACTGATCTACACCCATCACCATTTACTGCTGGATGGCTGGAGCAATGCCTTGCTGCTGGGTGAGGTGTTGCAGCGTTATGCCGGGGTTGAGGTGGCCACTCATCAGGGCCGCTTTGGCGACTACATCGGCTGGCTGCAAGGGCAGGATGCTCAGGCAGATGAAGCCTTTTGGCGTGCGCAACTGGCGACCCTGGACAATCCGACGCTGTTGGCACAAAGCCTGGCGCACGGTGGCTCAGGCAGCAGCGAGTACGCGGATCATCGGCAGGTATTCGATGGGCCGAGCAGCGAGGCTTTCAATGCCTTTGCCCGCCAGCACAGCATCACCCTCAACACCTTGGTGCAGGGCGCTTGGGCGGTATTGTTGCAGCGTTACAGCGGTCAACAGACCGTAGCGTTTGGCGCCACTGTGTCCGGGCGTCCGGTGGATCTGCCGGGTGCAGAAAACCAGCTCGGGCTGTTTATCAACACCTTGGCGGTGATCACTCAGCCACAGGCGGCTGAAAGTGTGGCGCAGTGGTTGAGCCGCTTGCAGGCGCATAACCTGGAGCTGCGCGAGCATGAATTTACCGCGCTGAGCGATGTGCAGCGTTGGGCCGGGCGTGCCGGTGAGCCGCTGTTCGACAGTTTGCTGGTGTTTGAAAACTTCCCCATCGGCGCGGCCTTGCAGCAGGGCGCGCCAGAGGGCTTGAGCTTTGCCGTACCGGCCAACCATGAGCGCACCAACTACCCGCTGACGCTGGCGGCGGTCAGTGAAGGCCAGTTGAGCCTGACCTGGAGCTTCTTGTGCAGCCATTTTGAACCGGCGGCCATTGCCCGGATGAGCGAGCACTTGGCGTGCCTGCTGCACGCCATGGTGGCGGCGCCGTTGTGTGCGCTGGGCGAATTGCCGTTGCTAAGTGCTGTCGAGCACACCCGACAATTGCGTGAGTGGAACCCGCCACCCAAAGCCGCGACCGAGCAGAGTGTGCATCAGTTAATCGCCGCCCAGGCGGCGCTACGCCCTGACGCCACGGCGCTGATCTTTGACAGCAGCACGTTCACCTACGCCGAACTCAACCAACGCGCCAACCGTTTGGCCCATCGCCTGCGTGAACTGGGGATCGGCCCCGAAGTGCGGGTGGGGCTGGCGGTAGAACGTTCGCCGCAGATGATTATCGGCTTGCTGGCGATTCTCAAGGCCGGGGGCGCGTATGTGCCGCTGGACCCGGCGTACCCGCCAGAGCGCTTGGGTTACTTGATGCAGGACAGCGGCATTGCTTTGCTGCTGAGCCAGTCGTGGTTGCGCAAGCAGTTGCCGCAGATCGACGGCCTGCCGGTGCTGGAACTCGACCGTGAAGACGTCAGCTACTTGCCGACCAGCAACCCGGTCAACCTGGTCACTGCACAGAACCTCGCGTACCTGATTTACACCTCGGGTTCGACCGGGCGACCCAAAGGCGTGAGCGTGGCCCACGGCCCGTTGGCCATGCATTGCCTGGCCATTGGCGCGCTGTATGGCATGACCCCGGACGACCGCGAGCTGCAATTTGCTTCGATCAGTTTTGACGGTGCCCACGAGCGCTGGCTGACCCCGCTGGTGTTCGGTTCGGCGTTGATGCCCCGTGACGATGAGGTCTGGAGCGCGCAGCGTACCTGCGAAGAAATCGAGCGGCACGGCATCACCATCGCCTGTTTTACCCCGAGCTATTTGCTGCAAATGGCCGATTACATTGGCGAAGCCGGGCGCAAGCTGCCAATACGCTCCTACACCGTGGGCGGTGAGGGCATGCCCAAGCACGCCTTTGATGAAGTGCAGCGCGTGTTGCAACCGCCACGCATCATCAACGGCTACGGCCCGACTGAAACGGTGATCACGCCGTTGATCTGGTGCGCTTACCCGGACACCCAATTTGACTCGGCATTCTTGCCGATCGGGCGCCCGGTGGGTGAGCGCAGCGCCTATGTGCTGGATGCCAGCATGCAGCCGCTGCCGGTGGGTGTGGCGGGCGAGCTGTATTTGGGCGGCGAAGGCATTGCCCGCGGCTATCACCAGCGCCCGGCCCTGACCGCCGAACGCTTTGTGCCCGACCCGTTTGTACCGGGCGCGCGGCTGTATCGCAGTGGCGACCTGGCGCGGCTGCGCGAAGACGGTGTGGTCGAGTACCTGGGGCGGATTGACCAGCAAGTGAAGAT
>NZ_WIVR01000135.1:0-2481 GCF_009600525.1 Pseudomonas sp. FSL R10-1350 | reverse complement strand
TTCTCATTGCCTATATCACCTGACCCTATTGAGAATATCCACTTAACAATCTGATTGTTAAGCATTGCCGATAATCTGCCATATTCTTTTGTCTTGGCAATATCGTTGTCGAATGCTTTTGATTTTAGCCCAATTTCTTTTAATGCTTTTTCAGAGTCCTTTTGTTGCAATTGCCACTTCGCTAAATGAGGACCCACATTCGTCTGCAAAGGCTCATATGCAGACACGTCCAAGCCACAGCGCGCAAGGCTTGCAGCGTTGAAAGCTTTCTTGGCTACGCCTATCGTTCCCTTTTGATCCAAAGCCTTCAACGTCTTGCCCTGGACGACTCTGGACACCACTAAATTCAGATGTGGATTGTCTTGGTCGTGGACATTAGCGAACACTCGACCTTTGAAGTCATTAATATCAATATCTAACTTCTTGGCGAGTTCTTTTAGGATATCGCTTGTTATAGATTTCCATTCGCCCGGTGTTGGTTTAACCACACTTGGAGGAAGACTGAAAACAAAACTTTGCGCATAACTTTGAACTGGTCGCCCTCCCTTCTTTTGGGAGTTCTCCAAGTCCAAACTTACGGCTTCATTAGAACAAGTTCTAATGAAATTCTCGATATTACCGTATACCGGTATTATGCTCTCGGTATTCTTGTGATTAGCATGTTCCATGTTAACTAAATACTTGCCGTATTTAATTAACCCTCCATGCTTATCTTTTATGCGCTCGCTTCTTACGAACCAGTTCTTGATTGTCATATTCGATTTTAATTGTTATATAATATATATACCATTTAAAATCGAAATATCAATCAAACATCACTATTTCGTTTTAATTCTAGATAGGAGAACCCTGCGGGTTCACGCCTTGTGCTTCGCACTGGCTTCCTCTCTGCGGTCAGGTCTGCGCCCCGACACCCGCCAAAATCAAAAGCCCAGCCCCTCAAAAAGCCTGACCAGAGGTCAGCCATTTTGACCGGCTTCGACGTGGGAAAATTGTAAAAGCCTATATCAGATAATAGCCCTGCATAGGGCATTCCCTTACACGGTTATGAGGCGATGGCTTACACAGATAACCCGAGACCAAGCCAACTCGTTGGCGCAGCATGTCGAGGGTTGGAGGCACGTTTTAGGGGATATTCGAAAAGGGGAATCCCCTTTCGTTTCGGGGCTTTGCAGGAAAAAGTCTAAATAGCCTATATCAGATAATAGCCCGTAGGGCGCCTTGGATTCTGGGCAGGGTTTCCCCCTCTCACCCCTCCATCCTGTTTT
This sequence comes from Pseudomonas sp. FSL R10-1350, assembly GCF_009600525.1. NCBI lineage: Bacteria > Pseudomonadati > Pseudomonadota > Gammaproteobacteria > Pseudomonadales > Pseudomonadaceae > Pseudomonas > Pseudomonas sp. FSL R10-1350. The sequence continues at coordinate 1,213 of NZ_WIVR01000135.1, read as the reverse complement.
TCCAATTAAAAATCGTTGCTCTGCTGGCACCAGTGATTGCCATAACTTCTTCTACGGTTCGACCCTGTGCGATTAGCTCAATGCCTTGCTCCCTGCGGGTCTTACCCTTTGCTTGCCCACCCAAACGACCACGGCGTGCCTGTATCTCGCTGGTGTGAGTCTTTGCCACGAAATATTCGAAATCGCTTTCTGTGATCCTTTTGTGTGTCCACTTCGCCACACTGGTAGCCGTCGCCTTCACTTCACTGAACGGAAGAGGGTTTGAGAAATTTAGATTTATCATCTGCGCACGGGTTACGCAGGCATCGAGCCACTGGCGATAGGCGGGCCAGCCTTGGCGGATTGCTCGATACGACCAGTTACGCAGTTCCTCGAAAAGGGTGCAATTTCTACCCAATCCATAGTCAGCAACGACCTTTTTCCGCTGTGCTGGGGTTTTTAGGTCGAGGTAGTCAGCCAGTTCGCCCAATTCGTATGCTTCGTGATGCCACTGCGTTACCTGCCAATGGTGATGCAGGGGATTCTTCACAATAAGCCCTGAATAGCCTCTATCAGCGTCCAGAAGCTCGCACAGGGCGTTTTCTACGGCAGCGGCATACAGGAGTGGGGCTTTTCTGCCATCGGGCGCTGTGCGAACTGGTGTTTGGAGCGCATAGAGGGCGTGAGCGTGTGCGTTTGATCTGTTCATCACGGTCAGATTAGGAGCCGGTGCGCCTCGATCTGACCAGTCCATTGCTGCACCTGGACGGTCGATGTCGAACGCAAGCCATAACATATGGGTTGGTCCGTTATGCTGGATATACTTTGCCTTTTTTGCAATTTCGGCTTTTGCTATGTGCAAGCCAGTTGCAAGGTCATCTGTATAATATGGTTTTGCTGGTAATGTGCTTGTAAAAAGTTGTAGTTGTGTCATACTGTTTATGTCCCTCCCCCCTCTGTGTCTTCCTGTCGCCAAACTATCGGACACAGAGGGGAATCTTTTAAGTTATATTTTCCATCTTACCCTATTTTCGAGGGTCTTGCCGGTTTTCGTTTCCGCCATCTCGAACATACTGTCAAGTAGTTCAGCCTGTTCCTTCGAAATGTTCAACTTACTTAATTCTTCGGTTGTTTTTTCAATCCTGTTTTTTTGCCTATTCTCATTGCCTATATCACCTGACCCTATTGAGAATATCCACTTAACAATCTGATTGTTAAGCATTGCCGATAATCT
>NZ_WIVR01000134.1:0-2677 GCF_009600525.1 Pseudomonas sp. FSL R10-1350 | reverse complement strand
GGCCTTCGGCTTCAAGGGTCAGGCCGACCATGCGCAACAGCCGCCCTTCGACCACCGGCTGGGCCGGCAAAGACACCGCCGGGGCGTAGCCGCTCAGGCGCTTGGCGAAGCTGGTGCGCTTAAGGTGCATGGGGCTGGTCCAGGTCGACGTCGATGTCCGGCGCGGCCGGGTGCAGCGACTGCTCGTGCAGTTGGTCAAACATCTGGCTCATTGCCAGTTTGATCCGCGTTTCGATGCTGGCGTCGATGCGGCTGTGTTCGGTTTCGATGCGGCAGCCGCCCGGTTGCAGGCTATCGTCTTCGACAATTTTCCAGCGTTCGTCATGGCGCTCGCGCAGGGCTTTGATCTGGTCAAAGTCTTGCGGGTTGATAAACAGGCGGATGTTGTCGGCGCCCATCGGCAGCAGCTTCAAGCCGTCGCGCAGCACTTGCTCGATGTGGCTTGAATCGGTTTTGAGCTCGCGCTGGATCACCAGCCGGGTCATGTGCTCGACCAGCCCGACCATGGCTTTTTCAAGCTGCTGGTCCTGCTCGGCCAACGGCGCCAGCAGGCTGCCCATCAAGCGCTCCAGGCTGGCGACCTTGGCATTCAAGGCCACTTCGGCTTCCTGGCGCACTTTGAGCTGGGTACTGTGAAACCCTTCTTTTTCGCCGGTGGCAAAGCCTTCGTTCCAGGCTTCCTGGCGGATGCTTTCGAGCTCTTCGAGGGTCAGCGGCTGGACTTCTTCGAGCGGTACTTCTTCGCTGTCGGCGGGCAGTTCTTCAACCGGTTCCGGCTCGGGTTCTTCGGGTTCTTCCTGCCAGGGGTCAAAACTGGGCAGCCCCCATACGTCGAAAGCACCGACATCCTTGGCGCGGATTACATCCCCGGGTGACTCGCCGTTGCTCACTTAGATCATCTCTTCGCCGCCCTTCCCGCCGAGAACGATTTCTCCGGCTTCGGCCATACGGCGGGCAATGGTGAGGATTTCTTTTTGCGCAGTTTCGACGTCGCTGACGCGCACCGGGCCTTTGGCTTCCAGGTCGTCGCGCAGCAGTTCGGCCGCGCGCTTGGACATGTTCTTGAAGATCTTGTCCTGAACGTTGTCGTCAGAGCCCTTGAGCGCCAGTACCAGCACATCCGAAGACACTTCGCGCAGCAGCGCCTGAATGCCGCGGTCGTCAACATCGGCCAGGTTGTTGAAGACGAACATCAGGTCTTCGATCTGCCCGGACAGGTCTTCGTCGATGTCGCGGATCGAGTCCATCAACTGCGCTTCCATCGAGCTGTCGAGGAAGTTCATGATGTCGGCGGCCCGCTTGATCCCGCCCAGCGAAGTACGCGCGGCGTTGGAGTTACCGGCGAACTGCTTCTCGAGGATCTGGTTGAGCTCTTTCAACGCCGCCGGTTGCACGGTGTTGAGCGAGGACACGCGCAGGATGATGTCCAGCCGCGCCTTCTGGTCGAAATGACCGAGCACTTCGCCTGCCTGATCGGGGTCGAGGTAGGCCACCACGATGGCCTGGATTTGTGGGTGTTCGAAGCGGATCACGTCGGCCACGGCACGCGGCTCCATCCACTTCAGGCTGTCGAGGCCGCTGGTGTTGCCGCCCAGCAGAATGCGGTCGATCAGGCCATTGGCCTTGTCTTCGCCGAGGGCCGACGTCAGCATTTTGCGGATATAGCTATCAGAGCCGACGCCGAGGCTGGTCTGATCGCCGACGATTTCGACGAACTCGCTCATCACCTGCTCGACTTGCTCACGGTGCACGTTGCGCATCTGCGCCATCGCCACACCCACGCGCTGCACTTCTTTGGGCCCCATATGCCGCAACACTTGCGCGGCATCGGCTTCGCCCAGCGACAGCAGCAAAATCGCTGCCTTGTCGACCCGGGTCAGCTTGGCATTGGCGGCAGCTCGGTTATCACTCATCGGCGTTGATCCACTCTTTGACGACCTGGGCCACGCGGCCCGGGTCTTCGGCTACCAGACTCTTGATGGCATTCAGTTGTGCGTCATAGCCTTCGCTCGGGCTCGGCAACATGATGCTTTGCGGCCCGCCCAGGCTCACGCGGTCGTTGGCCAGCTCACCGTCCAGACCGCCCATACCGGCCATTTCGGCATCGCTGCCAATGCCCGCCACCTGCTTGTTACGGCCGTTGCCGGTGATGTTGTTGAGCACCGGACGCAGCACGCCAAACACCAGCACCAAAATGAACAGCACGCCCAGCACTTGCTTGACCACATCCCAGAACCAGGGCTGCGAGTAGAACGGAATATCGGCAATCACTTCGCCGCGCTCGGAAGAGAACGGCACGTTGATCACGCTCACGCTGTCACCGCGGCTGGCATCGAAGCCCACGGCGTCCTGCACCAGGCGGGTGAAGCGCGCCAATTGATCGGCGCTCCACGGCGTGCGGGTGACTTCGCCGTTGGCCGGGTTGACGATGGCCTGATCATCGATGACCACGGCCACCGACAAACGATTGACTTTGCCCTGCTGCTGCTTGGTGTGGCTGATGGAGCGGTCGAGCTCAAAGTTGCGGGTCGACTGCGAACGCTTGTCGGCCGGGTACGGCGCCAGCATTGGCTGACCGGTGGCCGGGTCCATGATTTGCTGGCCGTTGGCATCGAGCAGCGGCTGGCCCGGTTGCACCATGCCTGCGCCTGCCGCCCCGGCCTGGCCGGTTTGCTGC
>NZ_WIVR01000133.1:0-2719 GCF_009600525.1 Pseudomonas sp. FSL R10-1350 | reverse complement strand
CACTTGGACGTGCGCGAGGTTGGCAGTAATTGGTTGACCACGCTTTTGTAAGCGAAACGCTCCCAGCGGAACCGGCTTGGGTCGATTTCCTCGACGTATTCCCGGCTTTTTGGGTCGATCTTGAAACGGGTAATTAACCCCGTCAGAGGGTCGATGAATTCGTGAGTGGAAGGAGTTTTCGCGTATATACCAAGGGGCTCCTTCAGAGCCTCCGTATTTCGGTCACACACCATAGTGTTATTCTTATCCATGCAGATCCTAAATCCCTGCAAAACCGGGGAAAATCACGGCGCCAACCGTGACCCCCAACGAACCCCCTACAGTACCAACTGGAGGGGGTTTTTTAATGCCCGATGGCTTGGGCAAATGCCTGCTCAATCTGGTGTTCGGTGAAGTCCGTAGTGCCCGTTAATGGAAAGTCTCCCAAGAAGAATACGGAGCGAAACGGCAGAGTCCCCGGAACTGGTTTTTCATCCCACACCAAGAGCCAGTCCAGATGGTCAAACGCTGGGTCTTGGAGCGACATGGCATAGAGCCGGGCATCATCTGGCGTCCAATCCGGGAAGATGTGTCGAGGCCCTACCACTGATCGCTCAGCATCGTAGAAAGCAACCCTCATTCTTCCCCCTTGCGCTGGAAAGTGCGCAATCTAGTCTGTTCGTCCATAAGGCCCATCTGCGCCACATTGGCACCATGCACAGCTTCAAGCATCGAACGCTGCATGATTTCCAAAGCACGTCCTGGCTCTGCTTTTGCTAAGCGCGCGGCATTAGCTATTCCCAAAATCATTGGAATGTTCGCCTCAATAATCTCTCCGACGAAACTAGCTGCGGCGACCCCAGTAGCTTCATTCAAATCTGCCAAAGCAGCCTTGAGGTCATCGGATATGGTCAAGGTCAGTCGGTTAAGACGCTTACGTGGTTTCGTTGTCATGGTCGGCCTATGGTCTGCACAGTGCATCCAATACTATTGTCACGACTGGCAACTCGTCAAGAGCAGCCTCCGGCGGCATTCGGCATGTGCCAGGGGTGCATGGGGTGAAACATCCCATGAACCCCAGGCGGAGCGTGTTTTTAATCGGGTTGGGTAAAGGGTTCGCTGCGCCCGTGCTTCCGTTTGCCGGGAAGGAGGAACAATTTCCCGACAAGCCGGGAGCGCGGCCCTTGACCTGGTCAAGTCTGCGGGATGGCTAAGAGGGTTCTGAGAAGAAGTTTCCGATTCGGAAACTGATCCCTTGAGCCGGCAGGCGAATGGGCAAGGCGTGAAGGATATGTGCCGGCTTGCCGGTACATGTACTTCACCTATCTTGCCCGTCGTTTGAGTCGTTCTAAGCCGTTGCAGCTTCCGTTGTTTTACCGTTCACAGCATGTTGTTCTTCCGTGCTTTTAGCGTTGTTTTCCCGAACCGCTTTCTTGCTCGATCGGTCAGTTTGGCGAGTGACAAAAATCGGCAAAGGGAGCACATCCAAACCCTCAACGAAGATCGGTAAACAATCGACTTCTGGCGTCAAATTAGTTTGTGTCATTCAAATCTCCCCTAGAGTCCATGACTCTTAACCGCTGTTGATTGAGTTGTTGATCCCGGTTCTGTTTTGGTTTTTGACCTGCGCTGTTTCCCTCCGTTTTTTTAAGAGGGCGCGCTTAGACGTTTCTACGAAACGCGCGGATCAAAAACGGATCAAGGGCGCACTTACGCAAACTATGTTTGCAGGCGATCCGTTGGACGTATTTAGGAGTTGAAGTTGAGCGGGCAGGCCTGCCCGGCACTGCTAGCGCTACGCTAAGCAGTGTCAGGCAGGTCAGCCCGTTCCAGTAACAAACTTTTTGGCTCGTTCCAAAAGGGACGCAAGCAAAACAGGAAGCGCCTGTGGGTGAGTCTCGGCCATGTCCAAAACGATGGACTCCGATTTAGTGCGCAAAATGGCTCGCCATTGCTCGTCGGTTAGTTCAGCCAGCATGAGCGCACTGTCTTCCTGAACGGCTGCAAGTTCCTCGTCTGATGCCTGTTCACCCATGGCGAGCAGATCGCGTAAGCCGTTTGACCAGTAGAGCTGACGTTTTCCCTTGAACGCTTCGGCATAGGTACGAAACAGGATTGCCGCCTGTTGCCAGCCCTCAGACTTATCGAGGACGGCTCTCAGGAAGTCCCAGGGCGTGCGTGAGCCGTTACGGCCCTTCTTGGTGTGGCTTTTGGTCAATTCGCTCTCTAGGCCCCATTTGGAGGCGTAGGCAGCGGCATAGGTGCCATCATCAACCCTGCAACCATGCTCATCAGAAGGACGCGGCAAACCAGCACGCATGCACGCTTGTTGCCAGAGCGGAGCAAAGGCGTTCTGAACAGAGGCCGGGGAGAAACCGCCGTCGAGGAACAGCAAAATATGTAAGTGCGGGTGGAACCCGTTAACCCCATAGGTGGTTTCCAAGGCTCGAACGGTGCCGCGAAGGCCCAAGAGCTTGCGGATGTTCTGTCCGGCGCGGCCTGAAGAAGTTTTGCTATAGGCCTTGTGGATCTGTTCCAAAAGCGCTTTTAGGTCATCACCCAAGCCATGAGGAACAGTCAGGGTCAGCAAATAGACCTGCATGCCCATGGATCGAGCAACGGCCAAAGCGGCCACGAGTTCGGCACGACGACGCTCGCTGATCTTGGCAGCGCAAACCGGGCAGGCCCAGACGGAAGCGCAGATCTGGAGGCCGGTGTAAAACGCCTTGTTGTGTTCCTG
>NZ_WIVR01000132.1:0-2726 GCF_009600525.1 Pseudomonas sp. FSL R10-1350 | reverse complement strand
GCAGTACGGCCAAGGTCAAATGCAGCGGCCACACCAGCCGCAAAGACTTTTACAAAAGAGGCGTCGTCACGCTCGTCCACGGTGTAAATCGCAGCAGTTTGGCGGACCTCTCCGGTGCGTGTACTCACCAGCTCCTCTGACGTGCCGGTCTTCACGTATCGCTTCTTCACCGTCACCTCAGTGGGTTCCAGTAGCGGGTTGGCTAAGGGGCTGTACTCAAGCTTGCGAAGGTTAATCGTTCCAGACATATCGGAGGCCATTTTTGTCCTTTGGTGAGACACACGTTATGCCCTCGAAAGACAAAAAACAAGCGTATTATGTCTCATAATGTCCTGCGTTTGTCTCGAGAGGTTCTGATTTTGTCTCGAGCTTTCCCGTGGCGTATGGCCCAAAAGGTCGTTTGCTTCTCACTCTGTTACTACGCGCTCTTGATCTGGCTCTTGATGTGGTCTTTGCCCTTGCTCCTGGGATTCAAAGAATCGGGCCGTTCAGCTAGCTCAAGGTGGCACCCAGTGCAGTGACCGTAGGGCGCTGTGCTGGGGGACGCCCAACAAGCGAAGCGCGTTAGCAGCGGTGGTTCAGGCACCGGCGATCTGATCCAGATCCAGCGGCCTTCCAGTCGCTGTGCGCCGACCACTACCGCACAAGGAAGGGAGGTCAGCGTGCGGCTGCTTCGCTCCTTCACGCCGCGCCTCCGGCCTGCGCGCGTTGCTTACTTGCACACGCAGCGCAGGAATTTTCGTTTTGTGTGGTATCAATTTGCTTCCCTAACTACATGAAGTTTTCACATGACCGACTTTTCACATGAGCCTCAATTCACTACTGATAAAAATGGAAATCTTTTACATGCTGAAGCCTACGGGAACCGCATTGAAACGCATCCCGATGGATCTGCAACGATTACTCGTCCTGATGGGACGGTGCTAAAAATTGAAAAAGAAGGGGGTGTCAGTATCGAAAACTTCACTCCTAAATCTTTCGGTTTGGACAATCTCGCTGATCTAAAGAGCTATGTAATTACTGAGGATGACGGGGTAGTCAAACACTCTTTACTGCTCAAGGACGGCGGTACTTACGAGCTCATTTACAATACAGATGGCACCTTCGTTAAAAGCAGTGGCACTAAGGTTTCGATGAGCCTCAGCGTTGATGGTATTGCTACTCTGTCAATGCAAAAGCCTAGCTAAGAACAGCGGTACGAACGAATCTTTGCGAAGCAAAGGTGTAGTGAGTACACCTTTGCTCTTTCGCGTGCGCTCAATCGCTGCCAAGATCGTGCAAACCGCACGATAGAGGCAGCTATGGCATACGCGATTTTGCGCACGGAAAAGCTCAAGACGATGGGCAACATCGGCGGCTCTTTGGCGCACAACTACCGGACGCGAGACACCCCGAATGCGGTGCCTGAGCGCCTGCACCTCAACACACACGAGATAGCTAGTGCCGATGAGGTGAAGGCGGCGATCGTGGCGCGGCTTCCTGAGAAGCGGCGCAGCGATGCCGTGCTGTGCGTCGAGTATTTCATCGGGGCCAGCCCGGACTACTTTGACGGCACAGACGCCAAGGGCGAACGCTATTTCGCCACGGCGGTTGAGTGGCTGAAGGAGCTGCACGGGGCGGATAACGTGGTGGCCACCTCGGTGCACCACGACGAAACCAGCCCGCACCTGGTCGCCTACGTGGTACCGCTCGACCAGGACGGCAAGCTGAACGCCAAAGCGTTCCTGGGTGGCCGAGCCAAGCTGACGGCAATGCAGACCAATTTTGCGAAAGCCGTGGGGAGGTATGGACTGGATCGCGGCCTCGAGGGCAGCAAGGCTAAACACCAGTCGATCCGGGACTATTACGCCAAGGTGAATCAGGCCGAAAACGCCGTATTGCCGAAGATCACGCCGGAGGATTTGACGCCGAAGAAGTCCCGGGGGGAGGGGTTGTTGGGACGGGTGGGGCTGCAAAGCTATCTTGAGACACCAGAAGGGATCGCTGACCGGCTCAACGCGAAGGTCTTGGAGGCGACCAAGGCATACCGCGCCAAAGCCGCGGAGGCCTCTCAGGCGCGCAAGGAGGCGCAGGCGGCGCGTAAGGCGCTGGATGACCAGCAGAAGGCCTTAAAACCGTTTTTGGATGCTCTCAGGCCCCTCAACGAGGCCGAACGCAAGACCTTAGCGGCTGCAATGACGGTGGACAGCGCGAAGATGGTTCGGATGCGTGAAGCTCTGGAGCAAGAGCGCAAAATTGAGCAGCAACGACAGCGCGAAGAACGGGCCGCCGCGAACAAGTCCAGAACGCCCCCACGGGGTAAGGGTATGGGCCACTAGGCAGGGTCGGGCCTAGGCCTCAGTTTCCATCGTGACTGAGGCCGGGGCCGACGGTCCCCGAGAGCCTTTTCTGCGGTATTCGGTGATGAACTTCACGCGATCACCCTTGAAGAACAAGGCGGGATTAACCCAGAAAGTGGATGGGGAGCGGGGGGCCAGAAATTGCTTGGCCAGCAGCTCTTTGAGGCCCCGCTGAAAGGTCTTTTCGCTCATATCTACGGACCGACCGGATAGCCCATCATTGAACCACGCTAGCTCAATGCTTTCGGCGAAACCCTGACGCATGGGGGCTCGCTCGTATTCCTGCAGGACAAGTTGAAACACCCGAGATGCAGTACGGCCAAGGTCAAATGCAGCGGCCACACCAGCCGCAAAGACTTTTACAAAAGAGGCGTCGTCACGCTCGTC
>NZ_WIVR01000131.1:0-2785 GCF_009600525.1 Pseudomonas sp. FSL R10-1350 | reverse complement strand
CGTGACTGAATGACTGCTGGGCAAGACAGGTGAAGTAGACCCACCAGCAAGCTGGCGACCCTTCTTCACGGCTTGCCCAGCAGTCATTCAGTCACGAACCGTTGCGCCTTTCGATCATCTGCCGTTGCAGCAGCGATCTTTTGCCGTATCTGTGCCTTTGTTTTTCGATGCGATTCAAGAGTGACGAATACCGGGACTGGAAGCTCGCCCTGGTACTCAACAAAGTGAGGCGCCGTTTCTGGCGTTAAACCCAATCTTTTCATGCGTTCTCCGTCATCTGAGGTTTAACAATAGCCGCCCCAATGGCCTGTCCTAGAGCCTCCCAAGACCCTACATCAGACGCCCATTGAGCCATGATCGCGCCGTATTGTTTAACCAGTGCAGCCCTTGCTCGTTCGGTGTCTGAACGCTTCCATACAGTGCCTACAGCCTTCTTTTCGAGGTGATCCCAACCGATGCACTTGAGCGCGTCTGGAACCCAAGCAGCGCAGAAAGCATGCCCCGGCTCCCATGTGGCAACAGCGGCTCGATGATCCCGTTTTGGCCTAACGCGTACTTCAAGCCGAACCCAGTTTCTAGGAGCATCACCACCTTGCTCATAGCCTTTCTCGTAGAGCACCAGGCGAACCGGCGAATCTTTCGAACCGAGATACAGCGTGCGACTTTCACCCCGAACCCAATCGCCCTGCTGGTTGATAGCCAAACGATTGTCTTGAGCGTATTGAATCAAGCGAGCAGCCATCGAATCAAAGAGGCCGTCTTCCTGCCAGTCTTCGCAAGTGTCCACCCGTGTTGGGAGGTGGGGTTTACCGAACTCCCGAAGAGCTGCCGCGAGAGCCGGAGACTCATCACTGGTTGACTTGCAATTGACCCCGGTTTGCCCACCCCAACAGACGTGGCAAAGAGTTCGATCACCGCGCCGGATTTGTCCGCCATAGAGATAACCATTGAGGTTCTTAGCAGGTGCCCAATCGGACAACGGCCATGCCCTCAAAAGAGCGTCAACAAGACCGGATTGTTGCGGATCTTGGACAAGAACGGTCGATTGATACCAATCCCACCTAGCCATTGGCTGTAGCCCCCGGTTTATAAGGCTTTCGAGGTTTCTTGGGATGTGCCTTCTCGGCAGGGAGGGAGATACCTGACCCCCGTGTTACTACATGGGGGTCGGCTGCGTTCTCAGAGGCATCTTCTGACAGCTTCCCCATGAGCATATCGAGCTGTGAAGAAGCATCCCCAGCGACCGTAACAAGTTCGTTATGGAGACCCTCGACAACGCTTCGTAGACCGCGCTTAACCTCGTTAGGTGCTTCCATAGCGGCCTCCAGAAGCGCCACAGTGCGCGTAAGGCTCGGAGCAACGGAATTGAGCAGATCCGCAATGATCGCGCCTCTAGTGCGCCCCTGAAGCTTTGCAAGACGCTCGATGACCTCATGCGTTGAAGGCTCCAACGTAACTTGGACTCTAGGCTTGATGGTAGGCATGGGTGAACTCCAGGTGGACACTTAAGGCTTGAGTGTGGCCCAAGGTGTCCACCTCGTCAATAAGTGTGGTACTGACGCGCTCGCGCTTGTCCGCTGGGAGAGGTCTGGAGGCTGCGCAGCGCTACGCTAGCGCTTCCTCCAGACCTCTCCCAGCCGCAAAGAGTTTTGACGCCAAAGGAGACAGCCCCTTGAGCCGGTAGGCGAATTGGCAAGACGTGAAGAAGGGTCGCCAGCTTGCTGGTGGGGCTACTTCACCTATCTTGCCCAGCAGTCAATCAGTCCCATCCCGTTCAGCCTTGGAATCATCTGCCGTTGCAGCAGCGATCTTTTGCCGTATCCGTGCCTTTGCCAGTCGGTGCGATTCGAGAGTGACAAAAACCGGGATCGGTAGCGCGTCCTGGTCATCAACAAAGCAAGGCACCGTCTCTGGTGTTAAATCCGAGTGTTTCATGCGGTGCACTCCGTCACTGGCTTAGCAATAGCGGTCTCAATAGCCAGTCCTAGAGCCTCCCACGATCCAACATCAGACGCCCATTGAGCCATGATCGCGCCGTACTGCTTGACCAGTGCAGCCCTAGCCCGCTCGGTGTCTGAACGCTTCCAGACGGTGCCTACTGCCTTCTTTTCGAGGTGATCCCAACCAATACACTTGAGCGCATCCGGAATCCAAGCAGCGCAAAAAGCATGTCCAGGCTCCCAGGTAGCAACAGCGGCTCGATGATCCCGTTTTGGCCTAACGCGGACTTCAAGGCGGACCCAGTTCCGAGGAGCGTCACCACCTTGCTCATAGCCTTTCTCGTAGAGCACCAGGCGAACTGGTGAGTCCTTGGACCCCAAATACAGAGTGCGACCCTCACCGCGGACCCAATCACCCTGTTGGTTGATAGCCAGACGATTGTCCTGGGCATGTTGAATCAGGCGAGCAGCCATCGAGTCAAAGAGGCCGTCTTCCTGCCAGTCTTCGCAAGTGTCCACCCTGGTGGGGAGATGGGGTTTACCAAACTCCCGGAGAGCCGCTGCAAGAGCCGGAGACTCATCACTGGTTGACTTGCAGTTGACCCCTGTTTGCCCTCCCCAGCAGACGTGGCAAAGAGTTCGATCACCGCGCCGGATCTGTCCGCCGTAGAGATAACCGTTGAGGTTCTTAGCAGGTGCCCAATCAGACAGCGGCCATGCTCTCAAAAGAGCGTCAACAAGGCCGGATTGTTGCGGGTCTTGGACAAGAACGGTTGATTGATACCAATCCCATCTAGCCATTGGCTGAACCCCCCGGTTTATAAGGCTTTCGAGGCTTCTTGGGA
>NZ_WIVR01000130.1:0-2857 GCF_009600525.1 Pseudomonas sp. FSL R10-1350 | reverse complement strand
CTGCGTTCGGCCAGCGTGGTTTAATGGGGCCTTTTAGATCAAGATCAAAAGCAAGATCTAGATCAAAAGATCGCGAGGCAAGCTCGCTCCTACAGAGGTCAACAGTTAGCCGCTAAACGCTCGAAGGCTTGCAGCACTTGCTCCGGGCGTTCGAGCATCAGTTGATGGCCGCAGGGCAATACCTGGTAGTGCGCGTTGGGCAGGTGCCGGGCAAGGGCTTCGCCGCCGCTGGCGGGGGTCAGACCGTCGGTTTCGCCAGACACCACGTATACCGGCACATCCAGCCCGGCCAGGGCTTGAGCGTCGGGCCATTGGGCGTTGTTCATCAGGGCTTTGAACACGTCCAGGCGGTTGCGCTGGGCCAGGCCGTCCTCGTAGTCGACCAACGCAGGATCAGCCTCGGGGTGCCAGGCGCGGGCGCGAAAGTCTTTGGCCAAGATCGGCCGCAATAACGTCAGCAGCCAGTTCGGCAAACTCAACAACCCACCCTTCCCCACCGGGCGATGCAAGACGCTGCCCAGCAGCAACGCGCCGTCGATGCTCAGCGCCGGTTGCTGGCGCGGCAATGCGAGCAAAGTGCTCATGGCCAAGCCGGTGCCGTAGGAGTGCGCCACGTACAGGTTGCGCGGCCCAGCATAGCGCTTGAGCACCTCCAGATTGTCGGCCACCAGTTCGTCCCAGGCGTAGGCGCTGGCGTCACGCGGTTTGTCGCTGTCGCCATGGCCGAGCAGGTCCCAGGCCACCAAGGTGTAGCCCTGCTCGCTCAAGTTGCGCCATAGCTCGCGCCACTGGTCTTTGTTGCCGCCGCTGCCATGGCCCAAAAACACCACGGTGTCGCGGTTGCCCTGATGCACGGCCACGCTCAGCCGTCGTCCAGGGCGCACTTCAATCAGTTGGCCACGCACCAGCGGCAGGTGGGCGAATCGGTTGGGGTCAGCCTTGGGCACTTTTGGCCTCCTGAGCAGCAAAATAATCGGGACGGGGCAGGCCAAGATGATCACGCAAGGTGCGGCCCTGATAAGCGCGGCGGAACAATCCACGGCGCTGCAACTCGGGCACCACCTTGTCGACAAACGCATCCAGCGAACCGGGCAAATACGGCGGCATCACGTTAAAGCCATCGGCGGCGCCTTCGACAAACCATTGCTCCAATGTGTCGGCCACGTGCCGGGCATCGCCCACCAGCACCAGATGCCCGCGTGCCGCTGCCATGCGTAAGTAAAGCTGGCGAATGCTCAAGCCTTCTGCTCGGGCCACGCGGATCAGCAAGTCACGACGGCTGACCCCCGACTCGGTAGCGGGCAGTTCAGGCAGCGGTCCATCCAGCGCGAAGGTCGACAGGTCGGTGCCACCGGCAATGTCCGCGAGTAGCGACAGACCGACTTCGGGCTGCACCCACCCTTGCAACTGATCAAACAAGGCCTGCGCTTCGTCCGCCGTGTCAGCGACGATGGGCATCACCCCCGGCATGATTTTGACCTGCTCGGCGCTACGCCCGTATTTGGGCAACAAAGCCTTGAGGTCACGGTAAAAACGCTGGGCGCCCGCCAGCTCAGGTTGTGCGGTGAACACCACTTCGGCATGGGCCGCTGCCAGCTCGCAGCCTTCCCGTGAGGCACCGGCCAGCACTTGCACCGGCGCTACACCGGCGCTGGCCCAGCGTTGCTGCACCTCGGCCAAAAAGCGGTGGGCCCGTTCATAACGTCGGGCGTGTTCAAAGTGGCCGTCGCGCCCGAAGTTGAAAGCTTCGTTGGCATTGCTGGAGGTCACCAGGTTCCAGCCGCTGCGCTGCCCGCTGAGGGCTTCAAGAGAAGTAAAGGACCGGGCCAGCGACTCAACCGCGTTGTAAGAGGTGGTCACCGTCGCCACCAGGCCAATGCGCTCGGTGACGGCGGCCAACCCCGCCAATAACGTCAGCGGCTCGAAGTGCTCTGTGCGCGACATGCGACTCAGCGCCTCAACGCTGCCCGGCAACATGGCCAAGGTGTCGGAGAGGAACAGCGCATCGAAACAGCCGCGCTCGGCAGTGCGGGCCAGTTGCTGATAGTGGGCGAAGTTCAGGCCGCCATCGGCCTGCGCCTCGGGGTGGCGCCAGCCCGCGATATGGTGCCCGGTGGCCATCAAAAACGCGTTGAAGCTCATCATCCGTGGGCTCATGGTGTGGCCTCCAGCACCGGGGTATGCAGCGCAAAATCTTGCAGCAGCCTGCGGGTGTAAGGGTGATTCGGTTGGCCGAGCAGCGCGGCGGTCGCGCCCTGCTCCACCACTTGCCCGGCCTGCATCACGGCGATGCGGTCACTCAAGCGCGCCGCCACGCGCAGGTCGTGGGTGATGAAGACAATACTCAGCTTCAACCGCCGTTGCAGGTCCTCAAGCAATTCAAGAATTTGCACCTGAATCAGCGCATCGAGTGCCGACACGCATTCGTCTGCGATCAGCACTTTGGGCTCCACCGCCAAGGCCCGGGCGATGCCAATACGTTGGCGCTGGCCGCCGGAAAACTCATGGGGATAACGCTCCAGCGCGGTTTCTGGCAGGCCCACCAGGCCCAGCACTTCTCGTGCTTTTTCTGCCGCCTGCGCCGGGCTGCGACCTTGGGCCAGCGGCCCGGTCATCAGTTGCGTGCCGATGCGCTGGCGCGGGTTGAGCGAGGCAAACGGGTCCTGAAAGATCATTTGCACCTCGCCACGCTGCCCGCGCAACCGCGCTTCAGGCAGGTCGGTGACGTCACGCCCGTGCCAGTGCAAGCTGCCGCCATCGCTGCGCAATAAACGCACGAGGCAGCGGCCCAAGGTCGATTTGCCCGAGCCGGATTCACCGACGATGCCCAGGGTTTCGCCTTCGGCCAGTTGCAGGT
>NZ_WIVR01000012.1:0-103588 GCF_009600525.1 Pseudomonas sp. FSL R10-1350 | reverse complement strand
GCGAATTCTACAGCGTTACACGCTGCTGTCAACACCTCATTTCCTGCTTCGATGAATTGAAGCTGGCACCGTCAAAATCATCCAACTCATTGATATTCAAGGAGTTTTCCGTTTCGACTGCGCCGGAAGTGGTGCGAATTATAGGCCGCTAGAATTCTGAGTCAAGCCTTAATTTGAATTAAGTAGCCACTACTGGTTTCTTCTTATATAGACGAGGGATCCGACGCATCACCGGCGGGATGCGCAGCAGTAAAAGGCACGCCCCTATAAAGGCATAGATCGACCACTCTTTCAGGTCTGCACGCACAATCCACAACATATGCAAAAGACCCAACCCTACAACCACGTATACCAAGCGATGCAACTTCTTCCAGCTCGCTCCCATCCGCCTTTGACTGTAACGATTGGAGGTCACCGCCAGCGCCAACAAACATAGAGCGCCCAAGCTGCCGACAATAATGTAAGGCCGCTTGCTGAGCTCAACACCCAACTGGGACCAGTCGAGCCCAAGTACAAAGAACAAGTAGGCGCACAGGTGCAACACCACATAGGCAAAACACCACAACCCGATCTGACGGCGGACCGCAATCCACCCCGGCCAGCCCGTCAGTTTTTGCATGGGCGTCATGCATAAGGTCACCAGCAACAGAACCAGAGTCCCGAGCCCCAGCCGATCAACCAACACCTTTCCGGGATCCGGCCCCAAGGCAAAGCTCCACGCCTCATAGAGCCAATACAAAGGCCAGATGGCAGCCGCTATAAATACGCCGATACGCCACAGTGCAAACTTCATCAGTAATTCTTCCGCAGATCCAGGCCGGTATATAAAGAAGCGACTTCATCCGCATAGCCATTGAACATTTGCGTATCCCGCACATTAGGGCTAAACAAACTGCTCGGCAGGCGTCGCTCCCTCGCTTGCGTCCAGCGAGGGTGATCGACTTGCGGGTTCACATTGGCATAGAAGCCATATTCATTGGCCGCAATACTCTGCCAGGTGGTTTTCGGCTGCTCCTCAACCAGGCTGATTCGCACAATCGACTTCACACTCTTGAAGCCATACTTCCACGGCACAACCAAACGAAGTGGCGCGCCGTTCTGATTAGGCAACTCGCGGCCATACATCCCCACCGCCAATATGGCCAACGGGTTCATCGCCTCATCCAGACGCAAGCCTTCTACATAGGGCCAATCAATCAACGCAAAGTCAGAGCGCTGGCCCGGCATGACTTTCGGGTCCTTCAAGGTTTCAAAGCGTATGAACTTAGCTTTCGAAGTGGGCTCAACCTGCTTAAGCAACGCTGACAGGGGGAATCCCATCCAGGGAATGACCATTGACCACGCTTCTACACAGCGCAACCGATAGATCCGCTCCTCCAACTGGTAAGGCTTCATGAAGTCCTCAAGGGCATAACGCCCAGGCTTACCCACCTCGCCATCCACGACCACCGTCCATGGCTCGGTTTTCAAAGCACCCGCGTATTGCGCCGGATCGCCTTTGTCAGTACCAAACTCATAGAAGTTGTTGTAGTGAGTAGCGTCTTTGAAAGGCGTAATGGCCTCCCCTTTGACTGTCACTGCCTGCCACTGGGTCTGCGGGAGTTTCTCGGCAAACCAGCCCGGCGCCTTGCCCGGTTCAACATCAGCGTAGCGCGAAGCATCAGTGGCATTTGCCCAACGCGGCAGTGCGCTCACGGCTAATCCTGCAAGCGAGCTACCCAGCAATGCACGGCGAGATAAATAGAAGGACTCAGGGGTTACGTCCGACTCTTTGCAGTCGGACGCTTTAGGCAACTTGATTAGCATGACAACTCCGCAGTATTGGAGGGCTGATGCACCAATAGACTACGGAGTTTGGGGGAAATTACATCACTCGCCGGTTTTGTTACGGCGCAGATGCAATAAATATTGAATCGGGCCCGAAGCGGCATACACCAGGAAAGCCAGCAGCAGAATACGCGGCGGATCGCTGAACACCACAGCGAACACCAACACCACCGCCAGGATCGCCACAAACGGCACGCGCCCTTTCAAATCCAGCTGCTTGAAGCTGTTGTATTTGATGTTGCTGACCATCAGCATGCCCGCCGCAGCCACCAACAAGGCCACCAGGAAGGACATTTTCGATCCCTGGATCCCGTAATCGCTGAACGCCCAAACAATACCGGCTACGACACCTGCCGCAGCCGGGCTGGCCAGACCGATGAAATAACGCTTGTCTGCTGTACCGACCTGCGTATTGAAGCGAGCCAGACGCAACGCCGCGCCTGCTACATAAATGAAGGCCACCATCCAGCCGACCTTGCCCATGTCGCCCAGCGCCCAACCAAACGCCAGCAGCGCTGGCGCCACGCCAAAAGCAACCATGTCAGACAAGGAATCATACTCGGCGCCAAAGGCACTTTCGGTATGAGTCATACGAGCGACCCGGCCATCAAGGCCGTCCAGCACCATGGCGACAAAAATCGCGATGGCGGCAAATGCAAAATACTTGCTTGCGCCCGCAGCATCACCAGCGCTCATTGCGCTTTGCGCACTCATTGAACTGATGATGGAGTAGAAACCGGCAAACAGGTTTGCCGTTGTAAAAAGATTGGGCAGCAGATAGATACCACGATGCCGGACCTTACGGCCTTCAGCGTCATGCCCTTCTTCGACATGCTCATCGATAGGCAGCAGGCTATCGGCGTCAGAAGCCTGTTTTGGCTCTTCGGGACGTTCGCTCATGGACATTACCTTGCAACGATATGGAAAGTTTCAATAGAAGCTTGCAGACCAACTTTCACCCGCAAACGTTCCTGCTTTATACCAGAAGCTGCCGCTTAAACGAAAAAACGCGGCCAGGGCCGCGTTTTTTCAAGATCGTACTGACTTAGTTTTTAGCTTTGTCGACGATTTTGTTAGCACCGATCCAAGGCATCATCGAGCGCAGTTGCTCGCCGATCACTTCGATACCGTGTGCAGCGTTGTTACGACGCTTGGCAGTCATCGAAGGGTAGCCAGTAGCGCCTTCGCTGATGAACATCTTCGCGTATTCACCGTCTTGAATGCGCTTCAGAGCGTTACGCATTGCTTGACGGGATTCAGCGTTGATCACTTCTGGGCCGGTCACGTACTCGCCGTATTCAGCGTTGTTGGAGATCGAGTAGTTCATGTTGGCGATACCGCCTTCGTACATGAGGTCAACGATCAACTTCAGCTCGTGCAAGCACTCGAAGTAAGCCATTTCTGGCGCGTAGCCTGCTTCAACCAGTGTTTCGAAGCCGGCTTTAACCAGTTCAACAGTACCGCCACACAGAACGGCTTGTTCGCCGAACAGGTCGGTTTCGGTTTCGTCTTTGAACGTGGTTTCGATGATACCGGTACGACCACCGCCCACGCCCGAAGCGTAAGACAGTGCAACGTTTTTGGCGTTGCCCGAAGCGTCCTGGTAGATCGCGATCAGGTCAGGAATACCGCCGCCACGAACGAATTCGGAACGTACAGTGTGGCCCGGCGCTTTTGGCGCGATCATGATGACGTCGAGGTCAGCACGCGGAACAACCTGGTTGTAGTGAATCGCAAAACCGTGGGAGAAGGCCAGGGTAGCGCCCTTCTTGATGTTCGGCTCGATTTCGTTCTTGTACAGAGACGACTGGAACTCGTCCGGGGTCAGAATCATGACCAGGTCAGCAGCGGCAACAGCGCTGGCAACGTCAGTTACTTTCAGACCATGAGCTTCAGCTTTAGCGACAGTGGCCGAACCTTTGCGCAGACCAACAGTAACGTCTACACCGGAGTCTTTCAGGTTGCACGCTTGAGCGTGACCCTGGGAGCCGTAACCGATAATGGCTACTTTTTTGCCCTGGATGATCGAAAGGTCGCAGTCTTTGTCGTAATAAACTTTCATGATTTTCCTTTATGTATCCAGGCCATTCAGGCCGTTAGCACTTGTAAGTTTTAGATGCTGAGTACTTTGTCGCCACGGGCAATACCCGTCACGCCACTGCGAACTGTTTCCAGGATCGAGGCGGTACCAATCGACTGGATGAAACTGTCGAGCTTATCGCTAGTGCCCGCCAACTGTACGGTATAAACGCTGCTACTGACGTCGACAATTTGCCCACGAAATATGTCTGTAGTGCGTTTGATTTCTGCCCGCTGGGCACCGGTTGCCTTGACTTTGACCAGCATCAGCTCACGCTCGATGTGAGCGCTCTCTGACAGATCCACCAGCTTGACCACTTCGATCAGCTTGTTCAGGTTCTTGGTGATCTGCTCAATCACTTCGTCGTGGCCCACCGTGGTCAGCGTCAGACGCGACAAAGTCGGGTCTTCCGTTGGTGCCACCGTCAGGCTTTCGATGTTGTAGTTACGTTGCGAGAAAAGCCCAACAACGCGAGACAGAGCACCGGGTTCGTTTTCAAGAAGCAAAGAAATAATGTGCCGCATGATTAAGTACGCTCCGTCTTGCTCAGCCACATGTCGCGCATGGAGCCATCTTTGATCTGCATCGGGTAAACGTGCTCACTGGTATCCACCTGAATATCCAGGAATACCAAGCGATCTTTCATGGCAAAGGCTTCTTCCATTTTCGGCTTCAAGTCTTTGAGATCGGTAATCCGGATACCCACATGCCCATAGGCCTCAGCCAGCTTGACGAAGTCAGGCAGCGATTCCATATAAGAGTGCGAGTGACGGCTGCCGTAGTTCATGTCCTGCCACTGACGAACCATCCCCAGAACACCGTTGTTCAAGTTGATGATTTTGACCGGCAGACCGTACTGCAGGCACGTCGACAATTCCTGAATGTTCATCTGGATGCTGCCCTCGCCTGTTACACACGCGACGTCATCATCAGGGAAACTCAGTTTCACACCCATTGCTGCCGGGAAACCGAAGCCCATCGTGCCCAGACCGCCAGAGTTGATCCAGCGATTAGGCTTGTTGAAGCGATAGTACTGAGCCGCAAACATCTGATGCTGGCCCACGTCGGACGTGACATACGCATCGCCCTTGGTCACTTCGCAGAGCATTTCGATCACAGCTTGTGGCTTGATCTTGCTGCCGTCGCCCTTGTCGTAAGGGAACAATCCGCGATCGCCGCGCCACTCATCAATCTGCTTCCACCAGGTGGCAACCGCTTCAGGGTTTGGCTTCTCGCCAATGTCCTTGAGGATCGCAACCATTTCGGTCAGCACGCTGTCGACCGGGCCGACAATTGGCACGTCTGCCTTGATGGTTTTGGAGATGGACGCCGGGTCGATATCAACATGGATGATCTTGGCGTTAGGGCAGAACTTGGAAGCACCGTTGATAACACGGTCATCAAAGCGCGCACCCACCGCCAGAATCACGTCCGCGTTGTGCATGGTCATGTTGGCAGTGAAGCTGCCGTGCATGCCGAGCATGCCAATGAACTGACGGTCTGTGCCAGGGTAGGCACCCAAGCCCATCAGCGTATTGGTCACGGGGACGTTGAGCATTTTCGCCAGTTCGGTCAACGGTGCAGCACCGCCACCCAAAATAACGCCGCCGCCTGCGTAAAGAACCGGACGCTTGGCCGCCAAGAGCATTTCTACTGCTTTGCGGATTTGCCCCGAGTGCCCACGTACAGCCGGGCTGTAAGAACGCAGTTTGGCTTTTTTAGGGAAAACGTATTCGAACTTTTCAGCCGGGTTGGTCATGTCTTTCGGGATATCGACCACGACCGGACCAGGACGACCGGATTGCGCGAGGTAGAACGCCTTTTTCATGACTTCCGGGATTTCCGACGCGTGCTTGATCATGAAGCTGTGCTTCACGATAGGACGCGAGATACCGATCATGTCGGTTTCCTGGAAGGCATCGGTCCCGACCATAGTGCTAGGCACCTGGCCAGAAATGATCACCATCGGAATGGAGTCCATGTAGGCAGTAGCAATACCGGTGATAGCGTTGGTAGCACCCGGCCCGGAAGTCACCAGTACCACACCGGCTTTACCGGTGGCACGGGCGTAACCGTCAGCCATATGGGTAGCAGCTTGTTCGTGACGAACCAGGATGTGGGTAACTTCCGGTTCTTTGAACAGTGCGTCGTAGACATGCAGGAGAGCACCACCAGGGTACCCGTAGATATAGTTGACACCTTCGTCGCGCAAAAAGCGGACGAGCATCTCACCGCCAGATAAAAGCTCCACGTTGTTCACCTCTAAAACGCCAGAATTCCGCTCACAAAATACGAACGGGTCTTAATAGGTTTACTTCTCAGCAGAGCATGAGCGACGGTGGTCGCCGACTACGTCAGCACTGACTGAGCAAGTATTGGGAGCGCCCCAAATATTGCGGGGTTTTCCCACCCAGCGCGAGGTAACGCGTTGCGGGTGTAACAGGTCGGCGCGGGTATGCGCCTCATGATCTGCTGAGAGGGTCTGCTTCTGGCAGTCCCTGTACAGCGGTGTCTGGATTCTTGTGTTTCAGCCCCTCCAAGTCAAGCAATAATTGCGCTTTTCTCCAACTAAGCGCATGTGAACGTAGAAGAAAGGGGCTTGAGAAGGGATAAAACTCGCCTAGATGGCGCAAAGCGGTAGAAATATGCGCAAGACTGCCGGAAAAACCGGCAGCCAGGCAATTAACCAGCGTCAGTGATCAGTTGGTCGAACTTTTTCAGCTCAGCCCGCAACCCAAGGCTCTCTTGAGGGCGCTCGGCATACACCATCTCGGCCATCTCCAGAATGCCCGAGACCTTGGGCAGAGGAAGATCCTGTTCAAGGATCTGCTTCATCCGCACCAGGAAAATCCATTGCAGCCACTGGTGAAAGTCCAGCGTGTCGACCGAAAAAGGCTCAACACTGCTCAGCGCCTCAGCACTGGGAGACACATCGTCCCACCAGCCCTGTACGCGCAGTTCACGTTCAATCAGCAATAATTGTTCGGCAATCGCCGCAAAACGAGCATCCATCAGAAACTTACCTGGCTTTTTGACGGGCCAATGCAGCGCCAGCCGCATCACCTTGTTTATCACGCGCTTGAGCAATCAAGCCCCACAAGCTCGCCTGCAAGTCCGGACGACCGCTCGCGAAGGTCAAACCACGGCGGGCAAACTGCTCAGCCTGAGCCGCATCCCCTTGCGCCATACGCACTTCTGCCAGACGGTAGAGCACTTGCGGCTCGCGTGGTGCCACGCGCTGTGCCCGCTCAAGGCTCGACGAGGCGCCATTCAGGTCGCCACTCGCCTGCTGCTGTTGAGCAGTGGTCAGCAGCGCCAACACCGGCCCATCCAGTTGCTCATCTGCTGCCAAGCCGCCACTGCTGGACGGAATGCCACTCGGCGTAATCGGCGCCGGCGCGGTGTAAGTCGTTGTCGGCGCATAGCTGCCGGTGCTGATCGGCGCCGCCGGGCCAGGGGTAATCGGCCCCGGCGTGATCGGCTGGGTCTGAATCGGCGTCGAAACCGCCGCTCCACCACCCGGCACCATCACCACCACACCTGAATCCTGAGGGATTGCCTGAGTCTGAGCAGCACGCGGCGCAGTGGCCTGTGGATAATTACGGGTCGTACGCTGCGCCGAAACACGCTCGCTGTTCGACACCCGAACACCGGAGTCGACAACAGGGATCGAGCCCTGCGGTACGCTCGCACAACCATTGAGCAAAGCCAGGGCTGAAACAGCCGGAATCCACCACTTGTTCACGTCACACCCTCTTTGCTTAATTCAACCAGCCCTTGACCCAATCCATCACCGCTTCACCTGTCGCGGGTGCTTGCGCACCACAACCGGCTCCAGCAGGCGGTTCACTGCCGCGAATATACGGCATCTGCACAGCGCCCGGGCAGCTCGCATCAGACCCTTGCCCGGTATGCGGATCAATCCAGGCTTTAACAATGTTGTCCGGCTGCGGCATATCCAGCGGCAATGGATCGGCTTTACTCATAAAGCTGGTCCACACCTGCAAGGCGCCGCTCGCACCGGTAAACGGGGTTTTACCGTTGTCATCACGCCCCAGCCACACCACCGCCAGCAGATCCTGGCTGAAGCCTGCGAACCAGCTATCACGCGAGTCGTTACTGGTACCGGTTTTACCCGCCAGCGTGAGGCTTTTCGGCAATACGTTATAGACCGAACGCCCAGTACCTTCGCGCATCACATGCTGCATTGCCGTCTGGATCAGGTAAATGGAGGCCGGATCGAAGCGCTGCTGGATCTGGAACGGGTAACGTTTCAGCGGCTCGCCTTCAGCCGTCAGCACACTGCGAATGCCGCGCATCGGTGTATTGAAGCCGCCATTGGCCAGCGTCTGATACATCGTTGCCACTTCCATCGGGCTCAGCGCACCAGCGCCCAGCAACATGGACGGGAAGGCCGGAAATTCACGCTCTACCCCCAACCGCGCCAGCGTCTTGAGCACGTTAGGCACGCCGACCTGCTGCCCGAGCCGCACAGTCCCCAGGTTGAAAGAGTTCATCATCGACTGATAAAGGAAAATCGTGCCGTGAGAGCGACGGTCATAGTTCTGCGGCGTCCAGACCTGGCCATCTGCCCCTTTGATCGATATCGGCTCATCCGACAACCAACTGGTCAGCGTGAACTGGCTTGGGCGCTCAAGTGCGGTCAAATACACCGCAGGCTTGACCAGGGAACCAATCGGGCGCACCGCATCCAGCGCACGGTTAAAGCCTGCATAGCCCGGCAGACGGCTGCCAATCAACGCCTGAACCTCACCGGTTTCAGGGTTGGTAACCACCATCGCCGCTTCAACTTCGTCTGCGCCTTTGCGTCCAGCCAGACGCTTGAAGGTGTCACCCACCGCCGCTTCAGACTTCATCTGCAAGATCGGGTCGAAACTGGTGAAGATCCGCAGCCCCTCTTCGGTCAAGTCTTCGTCGCGATAGTCTTCACGCAATTGACGTTTAACCAGATCCAGGAAGCCCGGGAATGAGCTGTCTGCAAGGCTGCCTCGCTTGGTCACGCCCAGCGGCATCTTTTTAGCCGCAGCGACTTGCTCGGCCGTCGCCACGCCTTGCTGCTCCAGCAAATCGAGCACCAGGTTACGCCGCTCAAGCGCACGCTCAGGGTAACGACGCGGGTTATACGCCGACGGCCCTTTAACCATGCCCACCAGCAACGCCACCTGATGCAGCTTGAGCTCGGACAACGGCTGGCTAAAGAAGAACTGACTGGCCAAACCAAAGCCATGCACCGCACGCTGGCCGTCCTGCCCCACAAACACTTCGTTGAGGTAAGCCTCAAGGATCTCGCGCTTGTCGTAATGCATTTCAAGCAGCAGCGCCATCATCGCTTCAGTCAGCTTGCGGCTGAGGCTGCGCTCGTTGGTCAGGAAGAAGTTCTTGACCAATTGTTGAGTCAACGTACTGCCGCCCTGACGCATTTGCCCGGACGAGGTATTGACCCACAGGGCACGGACGATCGACTTGGGCGATACGCCAAAGTGATGATAAAAATCGCGGTCTTCTACCGTTACCAGCGTATCGAGCAGGTACGGCGGTACCTGATCAATGTTGATCAGAATCCGGTCTTCGAGGTTTTTCGGATAAAGGCCGCCAATCAGCAACGGCTCAAGCCGCACCACGGGCAACTTGGCGCCGTTGGTCGAGGTCAGTTCCGACACATAATCGCCAGAAAAACGTACCCGTACTGGCTGCGCTTTCTCAGCACCTTCATAAAACTGGAAACCACGGGTGTTCAGGTCAACCGTGTTGCCATTCACCGAGGCTGCACCGGGGCCATTGGCCACACTTTCGCGGCGATAGCCGAGTGCATCGAGTTCAGTCAAAAAGTCGTTCTTGCTGAGTTTCTGGCCGACGAACAGCTCCAGCGGCCGGGCATACACCTTGGCCGGGATAGTCCAGCGCTTGCCAGAAAACTTCTCTTGCACGATGGCATCGAGGTAAACAGCAAAACCTGCCAGCACCACCAGGCCGACGAGGCTGAGCTTAAGGGCCCAACCCAGCCAGGGCCGCAGGCCACCAGAAGGACGTTTGGAACGGGAGCGGGGGGATCGAGTTCGAGTCATGGCGCGGGATTATACGCACTTTGCTCATGTTCATCATGCGCGTCCGGCGGTTTGCACGACCGCTGTCAACAGCCATAATGGCGCATTGAATTTTCCCGCCTTTAGAAGGACCGACCGTGAGCCAGAACCTGATTACCGCGCTACAAAATCCGAGCTTATACCCGCATGAAGTCGACGGGTTTCAGGTTATCGAGACCCACATTTCCTGGGTTATCCTCACCGGGCCCTACGCCTACAAAATCAAAAAACCGGTTAACTTCGGCTTTCTTGATTTCACCGAACTCAGTGGCCGCGAATTCTTCTGCAATGAAGAACTGCGCCTCAACCAGCGCCTGACCGAAGGCCTGTACCTGGACGTACTGCCGATCACCGGCAGTGCCGACGCGCCTCAACTCGGCGGCGAAGGCCCGGCTATCGAGTACGTGCTGAAAATGCGCCAATTCCCGCAAAGCCAGCTGCTGAGCACGCTGCAGGCCAATGGCGAACTGACTGCTGCGCACATCGACGAAATGGCCCAGCAAATTGCCCATTTCCACACACACGCCCCGCATGTCCCGCTGGAACATCACCAAGGCACCCCTGAAGCCGTC
The DNA here is from genome assembly GCF_009600525.1 of Pseudomonas sp. FSL R10-1350. Classification (NCBI taxonomy): domain Bacteria; kingdom Pseudomonadati; phylum Pseudomonadota; class Gammaproteobacteria; order Pseudomonadales; family Pseudomonadaceae; genus Pseudomonas; species Pseudomonas sp. FSL R10-1350. Next base: position 93,005 of record NZ_WIVR01000012.1, on the reverse strand, counting down.
ATGGAGCCCGTGCGTCAGAACTTCGAGCAGATCCGCCCTTTCCTGTCCGACAAGGCTGACCTGCTGCAACTCGATGCCCTTCAAGCCTGGGCCGAAGCCAGCTTCACCCGTCTCCAGCCACTGCTCGAACAACGCAAGGCCCAAGGGTTTATCCGCGAATGCCATGGTGACATCCACCTGGGCAACGCCACCATGATCGACGGCAAAGTGGTGATTTTCGACTGCATCGAATTCAACGAGCCGTTCCGTTTTACCGACGTGTACGCCGACACCGCCTTTCTGGCCATGGACCTTGAAGATCGCGGCCTCAAGTGCCTGGCGCGCCGCTTTGTCAGCCAGTACCTGGAGTTGACCGGCGACTATCAAGGGCTTGAGCTGCTCAACTTCTACAAAGCCTATCGCGCCCTGGTTCGTGCCAAAGTCAGCCTGTTCAGCATGCCGGCAGAAGCCAGCGCAGTGCAACGCGCGGCCACCCTGCGCCAGTACCGCAACTACGCCAACCTGGCCGAAAGCTACAGCACCATCCCTTCACGCTTCCTGACCATCACCCACGGCGTTTCAGCCGTCGGTAAAAGCTCTGTTGCGATGCGTTTGGTTGAGTCCCTGGGTGCCATTCGTTTGCGCTCCGATGTCGTTCGCAAGCAATTGTTTGGCGAGCAAACCGGCGACAACACCGTTGGCCATGGCATTTATAGCGCTGACGCCAGTGCCGCGACCTACGACAAACTGCATGAACTGGCCGGCATCGTGCTGCGCGCGGGCTTCCCGGTGGTCATTGATGCCACCTACCTCAAACGCGAACAACGCGACGCTGCCGCCAAAGTTGCCGAAGCAACGGGCGTACCGTGCCTGATCCTCGACTGCACCGCACCCGACGCCGTAATCGAAGGCTGGCTGGCTCATCGCAATAGCCTTGGCAACGACCCGTCTGACGCGACCATGGACGTTGTCCGAGCGCAACAAGCCAGCCGGGAGCCACTCGGGGCAGATGAAGTCCTGCGCAGCAAACCGGTTGAAACCAACAACAGCAAAAGCCTGGACACCCTGATCAGCGATATCCGTCAACGCCTGCCAGGGCTGTAAGTGCTTGCCCGTGCCGCGAAACTGCAAGGGTTTCGCGGCACGCCAATAGTGGCACTATAATATTGGTGTACATCCATCAGGAGACGCCCCATGAGCCGCCCAGCCTTGCTTCAATCGGCGCTCTACACGTTACTGCATGAAGACAACATCAGCGGGTTTAACCAACAGCGTCCATCCGGACACATTGATATGCGAGGCGGCGACTTTCGCGGGCTGGATTTGCGTGAGTTAAATGCGGACAGCGTGGACTTTACCGACGCCTATTTCCGTTCTGCCGATCTACGTGGCCTGGACTTGCGTAACGCCTGTATCGAAGGCGCCAGCCTGGCCCATGCGCAAATTTCAGGCGCCTACTTTCCGGTCGAACTGACCGCGGATGAAATCCTGATGTCGGTCAACTTCGGCACACGCTTGCGCTACCGCACCAAATAAACCAAATACGACATTCGCCCCAACGCCCGCCCGGCGTTGGCGACTGTTGCCTGCAATTTGAGGCAAGCGCTCTGGCTCGGGCCTTTGCATCAATCCCTCTAACAGCCCTAACGCCATCTCCTGCACTTTTTGCGGCTGCTTGTTCCAAAAACGACTAACGGACGGCGGCTTTCTTATCAGCCGCTACACTTCAGCTCACCTGTCTTGACTCATAAGCGCTGAGCTCACGCCGTCGCAAGGAGAGCTGATGCAAGATGAACTCCAGCATCTAAAAAACCTTGGGAAAACCTCGGCGCAATGGTTGCACGCTGTCGGTATCCACAGCGCTTCGGATTTAAGGCGCCGCGGGGCGGTCGAGGCTTACCGGGCCGTCAAGGCCAGAGGCTTTCGGGCCTCCAAAGTGCTGCTTTATGCCATTGAGGGCGCGCTGCTGGACGTTCACTGGAACGACATCCCCCCGCACAGAAAGGCGTTTTTGAATGAGCAAGTAGAAGATTTGTTCAAGCTGAAAAAAGGCTAACCCGCACCGTTTATCGGTGGCGCAAAAAAAGCTGAAAAACAGCTGTTGACATGAAAATGAGAATTGTTATTATTACGCCATCTGGTCGCGAGGCCAGTCGATCTTCTGGAAGGCCCTTGGTTCGGACTCTCAGAAAATCTCCTCATCAGGCTAATCACGGTTATTTGACCCGGCTCTTGCCGGGTCTTTTTTTGCCTGTAAAAAACCCGATTACTCCGCCGCCTCCTGTAGGAGCTGCCGAAGGCTGCGATCTTTTGACTTTCACGATCAAAAGATCGCAGCCTTCGGCAGCTCCTACTCGGCGATATCTCGTCAGCCCGCTTAAGTTGTTAGCGCGCAATAATTACCGGGTGCCCTAATTCCGGATGTGGCTGCACCAACACATCCAGCCCGAACACGTCTTTGAGCGACTGCGGCTGCAACACCACTTGCGGGCTGTCCAAGGCGCGCGGGTAGCCGTCTTCAAGCAACAACAGACGATCGCAGTAACGCGCGGCGAGGTTCAGGTCATGCAGGATGATCAATACCGCAGCACCACGATCAGCAAAGGCACGAATGGCTTTCAAGGTTGTGTGCTGATGCAAAGGGTCAAGCATCGAGGTCGGTTCATCGAGCAGCAACGTCTGCCCATTTTGCCCCGGCCACAACTGCGCCAGCACCCGTGCCAGGTGAACCCGCTGTCGCTCGCCGCCGGACAACGCCAGGTAACTGCGCCCCGCCAAATGCCCGACATCAGCCGCCTCCAGCGCCGCACAGATAATCTCGGCATCGCGCACGGTGCCGGTCTGATGGGGCAAACGCCCCATACCGACCACCTCTTCAACACGAAAGGCAAAATCGAGGGTCGATGTCTGTGGCAACACGGCAAGACGCTGCGCCCGCTCAGCGCCCTTCCACTGGCTCAATGCATCCTCATCCAGCAAGACTTGCCCTTCGGTTGGCGCCAACTCCCCGCACAGCGCCGCCAGCAAGGTGCTTTTACCGGCACCGTTGGGCCCCAGAACTCCCAGCACTTCACCCGGCCGCACCTCAAGGGTAATGTCAGTCAGCACCCTTTTAGGGCCACGACGAATCTGCAGGTTTTCTGTACGCAGCATCAGTGGCGGCCTCGCAACAGCAAGTAAAGGAAGAATGGCGCGCCCAAAAATGCGGTCACGATACCAATCGGCATTTCAGCAGGAGCCAAGGCCAAGCGCGCAATCAGGTCGGCAAACAGCAGCAAAGCAGCGCCCGCCAGTACCGACGCGGGCAACAACACCCGATGATCCGGCCCGGCCAGCAGCCGCACCAAATGCGGCACCACCAAACCGACGAAGCCGATCATGCCCGCCGCAGCCACTGCCGCCCCAACGCCCAGCGCGGTGCAGAACACCAACTCGCGCTTGAGCCCTTCTACATTGATGCCCAGGTGATTAGCTTCGGACTCGCCCAGCAACAAAGCGTTAAGCGCGCTGGCCCGGCGTGGCAACCATAGGGATACCGCCACGGTCACAAACAGCAGAGGCCACAATCGGGCATAACTGGCGCCGTTCAAGCTGCCCAGGTTCCAGAACGTCAGGGTGCGCAACGTCGCGTCATCGGCCAGGTACGTGAACAACCCCACCGTCGAGCCGGCCAGCGCCGTGAGGGCGATACCCGCCAGCAGCATCACTGCCACGCTGGTTTGCCCGTTACGGCGGCCAAGCCGGTAAACCAGTGCCGTCACCCCCAACCCACCGAGAAACGCACAGATCGACAGTAAATAAGGGCCAAACGCGTCGGGCAAACCGCCAAAGGCTGAGCCGCCGACAATCGCAATCGCCGCGCCCAGTGACGCACCACTGGACACCCCCACCAGGCCGGGGTCAGCCAGAGGGTTACGAAACAAGCCCTGCATAGCCACACCGGACAACGCCAGTACACCGCCCACGGCCAAACCGAGTAACGTGCGGGGCAAGCGAATCTGCCCCAAGATCAACTCAGCCTGTTCCAGCCCGTCGCCATTTATCGGCACGCCGATCAAGCGCAAGGCCGCACGCAAGGTGTCGAGCAACGGCAAACTCACCGGCCCCAACGCCAACGACAACCAGATGGCTATCAGACACAGCGCACTCAGCCCGATAAACAACGGGCGAGGCTTAACCAATGTCCTCATGGGTTAGCCGGAGCCGCTGGGTAAAATTCAGCCGTCAGTTGCTTCAAGCTATCCGGCAAGCGCGGGCCCAGGCCGCCTACCAGTAGCGTTGGGTCCAGCTCATAAATACGCCCGTCTTTGGCCGCCTTGAGCGAGGCCAGAATCGGGTTTTCCTTCATCAGTGCTTTGCGCGCCTCGTCGCCAGTCAGGCTACGGTCTGCAAACACCAGCACGTCAGGGTTCAAACCTGCCAGCGCTTCTACGGAAAAGGTTTTATAGCCCGTGTGCGTGGCCAGGTTGTGACCACCGGCCTGTGTCAGCAACCAGTCTGCCGCCGTGTCTTTGCCCGCAACCAGTGGCTTGCCGCCTGCATGCCCCAACAGCAGCAGCACGCCCGGCGATGTGTGCTGGGCTTGTGCCTGTTTGACCTGCTGTTGCAGCGCTTCCAGTTGCTGCTGATACGCCTTGAACACTTGCGCCGCTTTAGCCTCATCCCCCAGCAGGCGCCCCAAGTGCGCGAGAGTACCCTCAAGGGTGGGCAGATCAGCTTCGGCCGAGAACATTTCAACCGGCACACCGGCGTTACGAATCTGCGCCAGCACCGGCGGTGGCCCCATTTCCTCGGTGCCGATCAAGACATCCGGCTTGAGGCTCAAAATCCCCTCTGCCGACAGTTGCCGCTGATACCCGATGCTGGGCAGCGACTTAAGTGATTCTGGATGTTGGCTGGTGGTATCGACCCCAACCAATTTAGACTCCGCGCCTAAAGCGCTGACCCACTCCGAAAGCGCGCCCCCGGCACTGACCCAGCGTTGGGGCAACTCGTCAGCCAGGCTGACATGACTGATCATAAAGCCTGCACAAAGCATTATCAGGCGGGTACTCAGGCGCATACGGGGGCGTTCCTTGATAAGTGGGCTCAACGGAGCAACGGCAGTGCCGCCAGTCAAAACAGCACATCACAGAGCAGCCCGCCATTTGATAATTGTTTGCATTTGCACGTCAACCTCTTAACGTGCGCCATCACGCGGATCGATTCATACATCAGGGTAGGTTAAGGATTGTAATGAAATATGTGTGCCCCTCAGCGTCACTGACCGAAGGTGCCAGCCTGGGCTTTGAACAGGACGGTATCCGCCTGTTTGTCGTGCGCCGGGCCGGTCAGGTCTACGCCTATAAAAATCGCTGCCCGCATCGCGGTGTGCCGCTGGAATGGCAGCCCAACCAATTCCTCGACCCCAGCGCCAGCCTGATCCAGTGCGCGACCCACGCTGCGTTGTTTTTGATTGAGAGCGGGGAATGCGTTGCCGGGCCTTGCGCCGGGCAATTTTTGACCGCCCTTGGCTGCCATGAAGACAACCAAGGGATCTGGCTGACACACGATGAGTCAGAGGATGACGTCTAACCGGCGATCAACCACCACCGCGTCAGACGTCAGGCTGACACCATAGGCCAGTACTTGCACACCTGCCGCCACCGCTTCACGCAAAGCCGCCGCGTAGCCCGGATCGATTTCTTGCGCCGGGCGTACCGCGTCGATCCCGGTCAGGTTGACGCAATACAATTGCACCGCCCGCACGCCTTCACGGGCCAGGCTGGCCAGCTCACGCAAATGCTTGGCGCCGCGCTGAGTGACCGCATCCGGAAACGCCGCCACACGGGTGTCGTCAAAACCCAAGGTGACACTTTTGACTTCGACAAAGGCAAAGCCCTCCGGGTACTCCAGGCGGAAATCAATCCGGCTGTTTTCCTGCCCGTAAGCCACTTCACGCTTGAGCGCGGTAAAACCATTGAGCTCGGTGATCACCCCGGCCAACAGCGCTTCTTCGACCAAACGATTGGCACGCCCGGTGTTCACACACGCCAGCCGCCCTTGCGGAGTTTCGCTGATCTCCCAGGTGCCCGGCAGTTTGCGCTTGGGGTCATTGGAGCGGCTGAACCAGACTTGCCCGCCTTCGACCATGCAATTAAGCATCGAACCGGTATTGGGACAGTGAATGGTTAGCAGCTCGCCGGTGACGGTTTCGATGTCGGCCAAAAAACGCTTGTAACGCTTTATCAGGCGCCCTTCTTCTAAGGCTGGAGAGAACTGCATCAGTTTTTCCAGCTCTGCAGGCCACGGGCAATTCGCTCAACCGCTTCCTGTAGGCGCGGCAAACTCTGGGTGTAGGCAAAGCGCACGTGATGCCCGGCCTGATGACGTCCAAAATCCAGGCCCGGCGTAAAGGCAACGTGCTCGGTTTCGAGGAAGTGACGGCAAAAAGCGAAGGCATCATCGCCGAACGCGCTGATATCGGCGTACAAATAAAACGCACCTTCAGGCTCCACGGCAATGCCGAATCCCAACGCTCGCAACGCGGGCAGCAAAAAGTCGCGACGGCGTCCAAACTCGGCGCGGCGCTCTTCCAAAATGGCCAGCGTTTGTGGCTCAAAACACGCCAGCGCCGCATATTGGGCCATGCTCGGAGCGCTGATGTAGAGGTTCTGCGCGAGCTTTTCCAGGTCAGCGACGGCCTCCGGCGGCGCCACCAGCCAGCCCAAGCGCCAGCCGGTCATGCCGAAATACTTGGAGAAGCTGTTGAGCACAAAGGCGCTGTCGTCCACCTCAAGCACGCTGGCAGCCTCACAGCCGTAAGTAAGGCCGTGATAGATCTCGTCCACCACCAAATGCCCACCACGCGCCTTGACCGCGGCCGACAAGGCGGCCAGCTCATCACGGCTCAAGAGTGTCCCGGTCGGGTTCGCCGGGGACGCGACCAGCGCGCCCACACTGTCTTGATCCCAGTGGCGTTCAACCAGGTCGGCCGTCAACTGGTAGCGAACATCAGGGCCGACCGGCACCAACTGCGCGGCCCCTTCAACCAAGCGTAAGAAATGCCGGTTACAGGGGTAGCCCGGATCTGCAAGCAACCAGTGTTTTCCCGGATCAACCAGCAGGCTGCTGGCTAAAAGCAAAGCACCAGAGCCGCCTGGGGTGATCAGAATGCGCGAAGGGTCGATGCTCAAGCCGTAACGCTGTTGATAAAACCCGGAAATCGCTTCACGCAACTCCGGCAAGCCGCGGGCTGCGGTGTAACGGGTTTTACCCGCGGCCAGGGCAGCCTGGCCCGCCGCGATAATCGGCTCGGCCGTGGTGAAATCGGGCTCGCCAATCTCCAGGTGAATCACATCGTGCCCCGCCGCCTGCAACTCGTTGGCACGCGCCAACAACGCCATGACGTGGAATGGTTCGATCGCGCGGCTGCGCGCACTGTAAGACTGAGCCATGAGCCTGCCTTCCTGGGTAAGCAAAAGTCCGATTCTACCCAAGCACTGTCACAAGGGAGAGCGAAATAGAGTCTTAGACTGCCCGTGCGTAGAACCAAACGGCGCAAGCCCCGGTCATAGCTCGGCTAAAATATTAATTTGCCACTAATCTTAAGTACGACAGGCTTTGTACACGATCGCTGACAACAGGCTAGACAACCGGGAGTAGCGCGGCCCGAATTGATCTGGTAAGTTCGCCCGCTTGCAGCCGCAGGGCCGGCAGGTGTCGGTGATGTTGCAATCCTGCGCAATGGATTAGAAGAACAGAGGCGGTCCATTTCATGCCCACACAAGCACAGCAACAGAATACTCAATCGCTTAGCGGCTTCGAGCCCTACGTTGAAAAGCCGGGTGAAGAGTACATGGGCGAGCCTATGCGCAAGCACTTCACCAAGATTCTGCAAAAGTGGAAACAGGACTTGATGCAGGAAGTCGACCGCACCGTTGATCATATGAAAGACGAAGCGGCCAACTTTCCTGACCCAGCTGATCGCGCCAGCCAGGAAGAAGAATTCAGCCTGGAACTGCGAGCCCGCGACCGTGAGCGCAAGCTCATCAAGAAAATTGACAAGACCCTGCAACTGATCGAAGACGAAGAGTACGGTTGGTGCGAGTCTTGCGGCGTCGAAATCGGTATTCGCCGACTCGAAGCCCGCCCGACGGCGGACATGTGCGTAGACTGCAAAACCTTGGCTGAAATCAAGGAAAAACAAGTCGGCAAGTAATCGCCGGCCTGACCAAATGGGGCGTGCGAACGCCCCATTTTTGTTTCTGGATTTACACATTGACGTGGCCCCCTGTGGGAGCGGGCTTGCTCGCGATGCAGACGCCATGACAGGCCTGAATGACCGCGCCGAAACCCTCGCGAGCAAGCCCGCTCCCACAAAAAATGCATGCCCCCATGACAGCCTCTCCAAACCCCTCCTATATCGGGCGCTTCGCCCCGACGCCCAGCGGTCATTTGCACTTCGGCTCGCTGGTGGCCGCCCTCGCCTCGTACCTTGACGCACGCTCCGTAGGCGGGCGCTGGTTGTTGCGTATGGAAGATCTCGACCCACCACGTGAAATGCCCGGCGCTCAAGCCGCCATACTCGACGCTCTACAACGCTATGGGTTTGAGTGGGACGGTGAACTGGTCCGCCAAAGCGAGCGCCATGACGCCTACGCACAGGTTGTGGACCGCTTGTTTAGCCAGGGTCTGGCCTATGCCTGTACCTGCTCGCGCAAACAACTCGAAGGCTATAACGGGATTTACCCCGGGCTGTGCCGTAACGCTGGCCATTCAATGGAAAACGCCGCCATTCGCCTGCGCGTGCCTGAACTTGAATACGCCGTTGAAGACCGCGTACAAGGCACCTTCCGCCAGCATTTGGGCCGTGACGCAGGGGACTTTGTCATCCGCCGCCGCGATGGCCTGTACGCCTACCAACTGGCGGTGGTGCTCGATGATGCCTGGCAAGGGGTCACCGATATCGTGCGCGGCGCCGACCTGCTCGACTCCACACCGCGTCAGCTATACCTACAAGAGTTGCTCGGGTTATCACAGCCTCGCTACCTGCACGTGCCGCTGATCGTTCAACCCGACGGCCACAAGCTGGGCAAATCGTACCGCTCGCCGCCGCTGACACCCGATCAAGCCTCGCCCCTGCTGCTTCGCGCCCTGCGAGCACTGGGCCAGGCTCCGGACGAAAGCCTTGATGGCGCCAGCCCGCGTGAGATCCTCGATTGGGGCATTGCGCACTGGAATGCCGGGCTGATCCCGCGCACGCTCACCCTGGCCGAAGCGCAATTACGCTGACAGCCCTTGCAGGTTGCCAGCCATCCGTTACCATCGCCGCACGTTTTTAGGGCATGCGGCCAGCAAAAGTGAGGGCAGGATGTATATCTATCGATTGGTCCTGTTGCTGGTTGTCGGGATCTACCTGTTTTCCCCCGCCATCATGGATTGGTGGATTGACGCGACGGGGGCCTGGTACAGGCCGTATCTGCTTTGGCTGATTCTGATCGTTGTGACCTTTATTCTTCAGAGCCAAAAAGATGCCGATGAGCTTTAGCCTGACCCAGATGGTGCTGGTCAGCGCCGCGTATTTGCTGGTGCTGTTTGCGGTGGCGTGGATCAGTGAGCGCGGCATGATCCCGCGCGCGATCATCCGCCACCCGCTGACTTACACCTTGTCACTGGGTGTTTACGCCAGCGCCTGGGCGTTCTACGGCACCGTGGGCCTGGCGTACGAATACGGTTACGGCTTTTTATCCAGCTACCTCGGGGTGTCCGGCGCGTTCTTACTGGCGCCCGTGTTGCTCTACCCCATCTTAAAAATCACCCGCACCTACCAGTTATCTTCACTGGCAGACCTTTTTGCGTTTCGCTTTCGCAGTTCATGGGCGGGCGCGCTGACCACGATTTTCATGCTGATCGGCGTGTTACCGCTGCTGGCCCTGCAAATTCAGGCCGTGGCCGACTCCATCAGCATCCTGACCCGAGAACCGGTGCAACACCGCGTAGCCCTGAGTTTCTGCGCGATGATTACCCTGTTCACGATTTTCTTCGGTTCACGGCACATCGCCACGCGTGAGAAGCACGAAGGGCTGGTGTTCGCCATTGCCTTTGAATCGGTGATCAAGCTGGTCGCCATCGGCGGTGTTGGCCTTTATGCGCTGTACGGCGTGTTTGGTGGCCCGCAGCAACTGGAAGTCTGGCTGCTGCAAAACCAGACCGCCCTCGCCGCCCTGCACACCCCGCTGCAAGAAGGCCCTTGGCGCACCTTGCTGCTGGTGTTTTTTGCTTCGGCCATTGTGATGCCGCACATGTATCACATGACCTTCACCGAAAACCTCAACCCGCGCGGGCTAGTCAGCGCCAGCTGGGGTTTGCCCCTGTTCCTGCTGCTGATGAGCCTGGCCGTGCCGCTGATTCTCTGGGCCGGGCTCAAGCTGGGCGTCACCACCAACCCCGAGTACTTCACCCTAGGGATTGGCATCACAGCCAACAGCAAAGCCCTGGCGTTACTGGCCTATGTCGGCGGGCTTTCGGCGTCCAGCGGGTTGATCATCGTCACCACCCTGGCGCTGTCGGGCATGGCGCTCAACCACCTGGTGCTGCCGCTGTATCAACCGCCCGCAGAAGGCAATATCTACCGCTGGCTGAAGTGGACCCGCCGCGCACTGATTGTGGCCATCATCATGGCCGGCTACGGGTTTTACCTGCTGCTGGGCGCCGAGCAAGACCTCGCCAACCTGGGTATCGTCGCCTTTGTCGCCACCTTGCAGTTCCTGCCGGGCGTGCTCTCGGTCCTATACTGGCCAACGGCAAACCGACGCGGCTTTATCGCCGGGCTACTGGCCGGGATCGTGGTGTGGATGGGCAGCATGCTGTTCCCTCTGATCGGTAACTTCCAGGGCTTCTACATCCCGTGGCTCGACATGATCTACGTGCTGGACGATACCAGCTGGCACATGGCAGCCATCGCCTCGCTCGCCGCCAACGTTCTGATGTTCACCCTGATCTCCTTGTTCACCAACGCCAGCCCCGAAGAAGCCAGCGCCGCCGAAGCCTGTGCGGTAGACAACGTGCGTCGCCCGCAACGTCGCGAACTGCATGCCGCCTCCCCGCAAGAATTTGCTACCCAACTGGCCAAACCTCTGGGCGCCAAGGCCGCGCAAAAGGAAGTCGAGCAAGCCTTGCGCGACCTGTACTTGCCCTTCGACGAGCGGCGGCCGTACGCCTTGCGGCGCTTGCGTGACCGGATCGAAGCCAACCTGTCGGGCCTGATGGGCCCCAGCGTTGCCCAAGACATGGTTGAAACCTTTCTGCCTTACAAATCAGGCGGCGAGAACTACGTCACCGAAGACATTCACTTCATCGAAAGTCGGCTTGAGGACTACCACTCGCGCCTGACCGGCCTGGCCGCCGAACTCGATGCCTTGCGCCGCTATCACCGCCAAACGTTGCAAGAGCTGCCCATGGGCGTGTGCTCGCTGGCCAAGGACCAAGAGATCCTGATGTGGAACAAAGCCATGGAAGAACTGACCAGCATTCCCGCCCAGCGGGTGGTCGGTTCACGCCTGAACACCCTGGGCAACCCGTGGCGCGAATTGCTGCAGGGCTTTATCGACCTGCCCGACGAGCACTTGCACAAACAGCATCTGGCCCTCGACGGCCAAACTCGCTGGTTGAACCTGCACAAAGCGGCCATTGATGAACCGCTGGCACCGGGTAACAGTGGCCTGGTGTTACTGGTCGAAGACTTGACCGAAACACAGATGCTCGAAGACAAACTGGTGCACTCCGAGCGGCTGGCCAGCATTGGGCGACTGGCCGCGGGCGTAGCCCATGAAATCGGTAACCCGGTAACCGGCATCGCTTGCCTGGCGCAAAACCTGCGCGAAGAGCGCGAGGACGACGGCGAACTGACCGAAATCAGCAGCCAGATCCTTGAGCAGACCAAGCGCATCTCGCGCATTGTGCAGTCGCTGATGAGTTTCGCCCACGCGGGTAGCCATCAGCACAATGACGAGCCCGTCTGTCTGGCCGAAGTGGCGCAGGATGCCATTGGTCTGCTGGCCTTGAACCGGCGCAACTTTGAGGTGCAGTTTTACAACCTGTGCGACCCCGATCACTGGGTCGACGGTGACCCGCAGCGCTTGGCGCAAGTGTTGATCAACCTGCTCTCAAACGCCCGCGACGCCTCGCCTGCCGGCAGCGCCGTGCGGGTCAAGAGCGAAGCCAGCGAGCACACGGTCGACCTGATCGTTGAAGACGAAGGCAGCGGAATTCCGAAGAACATCATGGACCGATTGTTCGAACCTTTCTTCACCACCAAGGACCCTGGCGAAGGCACCGGCTTGGGCCTTGCACTGGTCTATTCCATCGTTGAAGAGCATTATGGACAAATCACCATCGACAGCCCGGCTGACATTCAGAGCCAACGCGGAACCCGTATTCGGGTGACACTACCGCGTCATGTCGAAGCGACGTCCGCTGTGAACTGAGACCGTCGAGAGAACTGAATCAATGCCGCATATTTTGATCGTCGAAGACGAAACAATCATCCGCTCCGCGTTGCGCCGCCTGTTAGAGCGTAATCAGTACCAGGTCAGCGAAGCTGGCTCGGTACAGGAAGCGCAAGAGCGTTTCAGCATTCCCTCGTTCGACTTGATAGTCAGCGACTTGCGTCTGCCCGGTGCGCCCGGCACCGAGCTGATCAAGCTGGGCCAAGGCAAGCCGGTACTGATCATGACCAGCTACGCCAGCCTGCGCTCAGCCGTCGACTCAATGAAAATGGGCGCGGTTGACTACATCGCCAAGCCGTTTGATCACGACGAAATGCTCCAGGCTGTGGCGCGCATCCTGCGCGATCGGCAAAACAGCCAGACGGTGGCCGCCGCTGACCGCCCGGCCGCCAAGCCCGGTAACACCGACAAAAACACGGTGGACAACAGCAACGGTGAAATCGGCATCATTGGCTCATGCCCACCGATGCTCGACATGTACAGCAAGATCCGCAAAGTCGCGCCCACAGATTCCAATGTGCTGATTCAAGGTGAGTCGGGCACGGGTAAAGAACTGGTTGCCCGCGCCCTGCACAACCTGTCCAAACGCGCCAAGGCCCCGATGATCTCGGTCAACTGTGCGGCCATTCCTGAATCCCTGATCGAATCCGAACTGTTCGGCCACGAAAAAGGCGCGTTTACCGGCGCCAGCGCCGGGCGTGCCGGGCTGGTCGAAGCCGCCGACGGCGGCACACTGTTCCTCGACGAAATCGGTGAGCTGCCCCTGGAAGCCCAGGCGCGCTTGCTGCGCGTGCTGCAAGAAGGCGAGATCCGCCGCGTGGGCTCGGTGCAGTCGCAAAAAGTCGATGTGCGCCTGATCGCTGCGACCCACAGAGACCTCAAGAACCTGGCCAAGGTTGGCCAGTTCCGTGAAGACTTGTACTACCGCTTGCACGTTATCGCGCTCAAATTGCCGCCTTTACGCGAACGCGGCGCTGACGTTATCGAAATCGCCCGCGCTTTCCTCGCCCGTCAAAGCGCCCGTATTGGCCGTACCGACCTCAAGTTCGCCCCTGACGCAGAGCGCGCCATCAGCCATTATTCATGGCCGGGTAACGTTCGCGAGCTGGAGAACGCCGTAGAGCGCGCCGTGATCCTGTGCGAAAGCCCGGAAATCTCGGCCGACCTGCTGGGTATCGACATCGAACTGAGCGACTTGCAAGACGACGATTTTATCGGCCTGGCCCCGCAACAGAGCATCAGCAGCGGTAACACCAGCCTGGACCCGACCGAAGACCTGTCACTGGAAGACTACTTCCAGCACTTCGTTCTGGAGCATCAAGACCACATGACCGAGACCGAACTGGCCCGCAAGCTGGGGGTGAGTCGTAAATGCCTGTGGGAACGTCGCCAACGCCTGGGCATTCCGCGCAGAAAAACCGGTGTCGCCAGCGAAAACTGAAACGGGTAACGCTGCAGGTAACACCTCACACCGAGAGAAAACTGTTACCGCTGATTAATCACGTAACAAAAGCCGGGGTTTACGGTAACGAAACCCCGGCTTTTTTTGGCCTGCCAAAAAGTGAAAAGCCAGAAAACCCCTTATTTTGCTGGCCCGCGCAAAAGTTGGCACGACCCCTGCTATATGTATTCGTACAAGAACAATAAGAATCACAGCAACACACAATAAAAATAAGACGTATCGGCTCACGCATAACAAAAACAACACGGCGGAGGCGCAGCTAACTGATTGTTTTGGAGAGGCGTTGTACATGGGGCTTGCCCCACGGCTAGGCAGAGAACAACAAAAACTGCACTTAAAGCAGAGCCTGAACTAGTTGGATCATTGATCACATCAACACAGCGACCAAAGCAATCCGTTTGCTCTTATCTCTCAATTTGAGAGGGTTACACAGGCTAAAACCTGGTAACCAGGGCACTTAACAAAAACAAAAAGCCCGAAACTCATAATAAAAATAGAGCATGCAACTAATTCTGGGGGAGCTTCGGCTCCCCTTGTGCTTGCTGCGATTCAGAAAAAATCGCTTACCGGCTCTAACTCAAGCCTCTGGTAGCTATTTATAGCGTGCCGTTTGTAGCTTCGCGCGCAAGAGCGGCTCAGCTTCCTACACCATCCCCTGACTAAATGCTAGAATCCCCGCCCATCATGCGGTCATTCTTCGTTTTGGCCGAACATTCCTTCAAACAGTGCATCCCATGCTGAAGAAGCTGTTCCAGTCACTCCGTACTCCCAAGCGTCGCACGCAACAACTGCGTAGCACCCCAGAAGTGCTCAACAGCGGCCAACACTCGCTGCAACGCGCTCAATTCAGCCGTTACGCCGTCAACATCGTCGAACGTCTGCAGAACGCCGGTTATGAGGCCTATCTGGTCGGCGGTTGTGTGCGCGACATGCTGCTCAACATCACGCCAAAAGACTTCGACGTTGCCACCAGCGCCACCCCTGAACAGGTGCGTGCAGAGTTTCGCAATGCGCGGATCATTGGCCGCCGGTTCAAGTTGGTTCACATCCACTTTGGCCGTGAAATCATCGAAGTCGCGACCTTCCGCGCCAACCACCCGCAAAATGACGAAGAGGAAGACAGCAACCAGTCCTCGCGTAACGAAAGCGGGCGCATTTTGCGTGACAACGTTTACGGCACCCTTGAAGAAGACGCCCAGCGTCGTGACTTCACGATCAACGCCCTGTACTACGACCCGGTCAGCGAGCGCATTCTCGATTACGCCAATGGCGTACACGACATCCGCAATCACCTGATTCGCCTCATCGGCGACCCTCAGCAGCGCTACCAGGAAGACCCGGTACGCATGCTGCGTGCGGTGCGCTTCGCGGCCAAGCTCGACTTCGGTATCGAAAAACACACCGCCGCACCGATCCAGGCCCTGGCACCGATGCTGCGCGAGATCCCGTCTGCGCGGTTGTTCGAAGAAGTTCTCAAGCTGTTCCTGTCGGGCAACGCGGCAGACACCTTCGAGATGCTGGTTGACCTGCAGTTGTTCGATCAACTGTTCCCGGCCAGTGCCGAAGCTCTTGAGCACAACCCGACGTACACCCACACCCTGATCAGCGAAGCCTTGCGCAACACTGACCTGCGGATCAAACAAGGCAAACCGGTCACCCCGGCGTTCCTCTTTGCCGCCTTGTTGTGGCCAGCCCTGCCGACACGGGTCATGCAATTGCAAGACCGTGGCATGCCCGCCATCCCGGCCATGCAGGAAGCAGCGCATGACCTGATCGCAGAACAATGCACGCGCATTGCCATCCCCAAGCGTTTCACGCTGCCGATCCGCGAGATCTGGGACATGCAAGAACGCCTGCCGCGCCGCAGTGGCAAACGCGCCGATGCATTACTGGATAACCCGCGCTTCCGTGCCGGCTATGACTTTTTGCTGTTGCGTGAAAGCGCTGGCGAACAGACCCACGGCCTGGGCGAGTGGTGGACCGACTACCAGGACGCCAACGACAGCGGTCGCCGCGAGATGATCCGCGAACTTAGCAATGCCAAGGATGATGGCACCGGCCCTGCCCCGCGCAAACGTCGCCGTACCAGCAGTAGCAAGCGTAAACGTGCAGGCGCAGACGAGTAAGTGATGGAACGTATCTACATCGGCATGGGCAGCAATCTGGCTGAGCCCACAGAGCAATTGCGCAGCGCTGTCCAGGCGCTGGCGCAACTGCCGCAGTCAACTCTGGCCGGTGTTTCGGCGTTCTATCAAAGCGACTCGTTACTGCCCGGCCAGCCGCGCTACACCAATGCTGTGGCGGCCATCGACAGCACCTTGGCACCGCTGGAACTGCTGGATGCCCTGCAAGCCATCGAGCTTGATCAGGGCCGCGAGCGTCACGAACGCTGGGGTCCGCGCACGCTGGATCTGGACATCCTGCTCTTCGGCGATCGCCTGATCGACGAACCTCGCCTTAAAGTCCCGCACTACCATATGCACGCCCGCCCTTTCGTGCTGTACCCGCTGACTGAACTGGCGCCCGCAGCGCTGGTACTCGCTGACGGCCGCCGTCTTGAGCAATTGCTTTCAGACTGCCCATTCGTCGGCCTTGAGCGTATGGCGCCATTCGCTGAAACGAATCAATAACTGCGGTAACACCCACGCGGTAACACCTCTAATTGACTTCCAGTGTCCCCGTCACGACTATAGGCATCCCGCTGCCGTCCATTCGACGGCGCAATGTGAAAAGCAGGCGTTATAAGCACCGTTACTAAAAGGTGTGCCTGCTTCTACGATGAATCACATGCGTGACACGCAGTGGTTATCACACTGCCTGACGAGGATCCTTTTTCATGCCGGCTATTACCCTGACCACCCTGCAAAGCCTTAAGCAAAAAGGTGAAAAAATCACCATGCTGACGTGCTATGACGCCACCTTTTCCCACGTCTGTAATCAGGCGGGTGTGGAAGTGTTACTGGTGGGCGACTCCCTGGGCATGGTTCTGCAAGGGCATGACAGCACTCTGCCAGTTACTACCCGCGACATGGCGTACCACGTGGCCAGCGTCAAACGCGGCAACCAGGACGCACTGATCCTCGCCGACCTGCCCTTCATGGCCAACGCGACCACCGAACAAACCCTGAACAACAGTGCCCAACTGATGCAGGCGGGTGCGCACATGGTCAAAGTGGAAGGTGCCGTGTGGCTTGCCGAGTCGATCCGCTTGCTGGCCGAGCGCGGTATTCCGGTGTGCGCCCACATGGGCCTTACACCGCAAACCGTCAACGTTCTGGGCGGTTATAAAGTCCAGGGCCGCAACGAAAATCAGGCCCGCCAGATGCGCGCCGATGCCATTGCCCTGGAGCAAGCCGGTGCAGCCATGTTGCTGCTCGAATGCGTCCCCAGTGAATTGGCCAAGGAAATCACCCACGCGGTGAAAATCCCGGTGATCGGTATTGGCGCTGGCAGTGACACCGACGGCCAGGTGCTGGTCCTGCACGACATGCTCGGCCTGTCACTGACCGGACGCGTTCCCAAGTTCGTGAAGAACTTCATGACGGGTCAACCCGACATCCAGTCCGCAATCAGCGCTTACGTGGCTGAAGTTAAAGCCGTCAGCTTTCCTGGCACCGAACACGGATTCTCTGCATGAACACAGTCAAAACCGTTCGCGAGTTGCGCGCAGCCGTCGCACGCGCTCGCAGCGAAGGCAAACAAATCGGCCTGGTGCCCACCATGGGCAACCTGCACAGCGGCCATGCGGCTTTGGTCACCACCGCTGCTCAGCAAGCCGATTTCGTGGTGGCGAGCATTTTCGTCAACCCGCTGCAGTTCGGTGCCAATGAAGACCTCGACACCTACCCGCGTACGCTCGCGGCCGACCAGGAAACGCTCCTGCAAGCGGGCTGCAACCTGCTGTTCGCGCCGACCGTAGAAGAAATGTACCCCAACGGCATGACGGGCCTGACCCGCGTGACCGCAGCCCAACTGAGCAATGAACTGTGCGGCAGCCGCCGTCCGGGGCATTTCGACGGCGTCACCACTGTCGTCAGCAAGCTGTTCAATATGGTTCAGCCCGACTTGGCCATTTTTGGCCAAAAGGACTTCCAGCAACTGGCCGTTATCCGCGCCATGGTCCTTGACCTGAACATCCCGGTGCAGATTATTGGCGAGCCGACTGTGCGTGCTGAAGACGGCCTGGCGTTGTCTTCGCGCAATGGCTATTTGACCGAAGAACAGCGCCAGCTCGCGCCAGCGCTGTATCGCCATCTGAACGAAATCGCCCAGGCCATCAAGGCCGGTGAGCGTGATTATGCCGGGCTGGTTCGCCACCACCTGGCGCTGATCGAAGCCAAAGGGTTTCGCCCCGACTACCTGGAGATCCGCCAGGCACAAACTCTGCTGCCAGCCACCGCCGATGATCGCGATCTGGTGATTCTGGTTGCGGCGTTCCTGGGGGCAACACGCCTGATCGACAACATTCACCTGAACCTTGAAGGTTCTTTTTAACAAGCAGATTGCACGGAACAGCAGATCCGCCGCCTAACCCTTCACCTATCACTGAAAACTGTGTAGTACCCGAGTAACATGCTCGTGACAAAAGTTACGCAGCAGTGTCAGACAAAGCCGAGACAGAAGCAGGCGCGAGGTTTACTGTAATCGCCCTGCTTCTGAATGAAGCGCAGAATCAGACCAGCCGAAATCTTGACCTCAGATCGAAGGTTTCGGTGTTTTCAGTGTCCAAAAGGCAGTTCAAGCAAAAGGATATTCGCAGCGATGGCGTACTACCGCACTCCTCACGACGTTACCGCTCTGCCCGCCTGGCAAGCGCTCAAACTTCACCGCGCCGACATGCAACATTTCAGCATGCGCGATGCGTTCAACAGCAACCCCAAGCGCTTTGAGGATTTCACCCTCAGCAGCTGCGGGTTGTTTCTGGATTACTCGAAAAACCTGATCACCGACCAGACCCGCAGCTTGCTGGTCAATCTGGCCAACGAAGCCGATCTTAAAAACGCGATCAAGTCGCTGTTTGAAGGCGACATCGTCAACGCCTCCGAGGGTCGCCCGGCCCTGCACACGGCACTGCGTCGCCCTGTGGCCGACAAACTGTCGGTGAACGGCGTCAACATCATGCCGCAGGTGCACAAAGTCCTGAACCAAATGACCGAGCTGGTCGGCCGGATTCACGACGGTCTGTGGCGTGGTTATACCGAAAAGCCAATCACTGACGTGGTCAACATCGGCATTGGCGGCTCGTTCCTCGGCCCTGAGCTGGTGTCTGAAGCACTGCTGTCCTACGCGCAAAAAGGCGTTCGCTGCCACTATCTGGCGAACATCGACGGCAGCGAGTTCCACGAACTGACCGCAAAACTGCGCGCCGAAACCACGCTGTTTATCGTCTCGTCGAAATCCTTCAACACCCTCGAAACCCTCAAGAACGCTCAAGCAGCGCGGGCCTGGTACTTGGCTCAGGGTGGTTCGGAGGCTGAACTGCATCGCCACTTTATCGCCGTGTCGAGCAATAACGCGGCGGCCGTAGCGTTCGGTATTCGCGAAGAAAACATCTTCCCGATGTGGGACTGGGTAGGCGGTCGTTACTCGCTGTGGTCGGCCATCGGTTTGCCGATTGCACTGGCCATCGGCATGTCCAACTTCAAAGAACTGCTGTCCGGTGCTTACAGCATGGACCAGCACTTCCAGAACGCCCCGTTCGAACAGAACATGCCGGTGCTGATGGCCGCGCTGGGTGTGTGGTACGGCAACTTCTGGGGCGCGCAAAGCCACGCGATCCTGCCGTACGACCACTACCTGCGTAACATCACCAAGCACTTGCAACAGCTGGACATGGAATCCAACGGCAAGAGCGTGCGCCAGGACGGCACACCGGTTTCGACCGACACCGGCCCGGTGATCTGGGGCGGCGTAGGCTGCAACGGTCAGCACGCTTATCACCAGTTGCTGCATCAGGGGACCCTGCTGATTCCGGCCGACTTTATCGTGCCGATTGTCAGCTTCAACCCGGTGTCCGATCACCATCAGTGGTTGTACGCCAACTGCTTGTCGCAAAGCCAGGCGCTGATGCTGGGTAAAACCCGTGCAGAAGCCGAAGCCGAGTTGCGCGACAAGGGCATGAGCGAAGACGAAGTGCAAAAGCTCGCGCCGCACAAGGTCATCCCGGGCAACCGTCCGAGCAATACCTTGGTGGTTGAACGCATCAGCCCGCGCCGTCTGGGTGCGCTGGTGGCGCTGTACGAGCACAAAGTCTTCGTACAAAGCGTTATCTGGGGCATCAACGCGTTCGACCAGTGGGGCGTTGAGCTGGGCAAAGAACTCGGCAAAGGCGTTTACAACCGCCTGACCGGCAACCTCGAAGAGCCAGCTGAAGACGCATCGACCCAAGGTCTGATCAACTACTTCCGCGGCCGTCATCGCGGTTGATTGATAGCCAGCCAGTCTTCCCGACTGGCTGGCTCAACCGAGGCACCATGGAACTTATCCGCCGCCCCATCGAACGCCAGATCATGAGCCTGACCGGGCTTTCACTCGGGCGTCTCGACCTCGAAAACCCTAAAGGCGACCCTGGCCTGTTTGGCCCGGACTCGATCAGTTGGCGTGTGCACGGTGACTTCACCAGCATGCTGATTGGCGGCATCAGCGCCTTGATGCTGCAAGCCTTGCACCCACTGGCCCTGGCCGGGGTATGGGACCACTCCAATTTCCGCCAGGACATGCTGGGCCGGTTGCGTCGCACCGGGCAGTTTATTTCCGGCACCACCTTTGGCTCCACCGCGGACGCCAACTGGTTGATCGACAAAGTACGCACCATTCACCTGCAAGTGACCGGCACCGGGCTTGATGGCCGGCCTTATGCCGCCAGCGACCCTGAACTGCTCACCTGGGTGCATGTGGCCGAAGTCAGCAACTTCCTTGCGGCCCATCTTCGCTACCGTAATCCGCACTTGTCTGGCGAAGATCAAGACCGTTACTACGACGAAATAGCCTTGGTCGCTGAACGCCTGGGCGCTACGCAGGTGCCGCGCTCACGCCAGCAAATCGCCGAGTACCTCGACCGTGTTCGCCCGCAGTTGCTGTGCGATGAACGCAGCCATGAAGTGATTCGCCTGCTGCTCAATGCCCCCGCCCCCAGCCTGCTGGCCAAACCGTTTGGGGCATTGATGATGCAGGCCGGGATAGATTTGCTGCCCGATTGGGCCAGTGATCAACTTGGGCTTGAACAACGTCCTGTCACCCGCCAGCTCGTGCGCACGTGCGTGAACAGCACTGCGCCGATTTTGCGCTGGGCCGTGCGCAATGGCTCGGTGCAACGTGCACGGCGGCGTATGGGGCTTGAATGACTGGCGCCAGGCAGCGGTGACAGTGTCTGTTCTGTTAAACTGCCGCGCCTTATCTGTCCCCCAAGGCGCAACGCATGTCTTCCTTGAATCAGGCGCTGCGCGCCGCCCTCGATAATCGTCACGATCTGCTGGCCGAGCTGCACAGCCAGGGCACTGATTGCTATCGCCTGTTCCACGGCAGCCAGGAAGGCGCTGGCGGTTTAACCATCGACCGCTACGGCCCGCAGTTGCTGGTGCAAAGCTTCCATCAGCGCCTGGAGCGCGATGATCTGCTGCAACTGCATGACGCCATCAACCAACACTTGGGCCTGGAGTTGCTGCTGGTCTACAACGACCGCTCCCAGGGCAACTCGCGCATCGATCGCGAAGACACGGTGTACCGCGCTGAAGACGCTGCGCTGGTTGACATGGTCGGTCACGAATGGGGGCTCAACTACCGCGTACGCGGTCGCCATGCTGGCCAGGACCCGCTGTTGTTTCTCGATCTGCGTAATGCACGCGGCTGGGTCAAACAACACAGCGCCGGTAAAAGCGTCCTCAACCTCTTTGCCTACACCTGCGGTGTGGGCCTGAGCGCAGCCGCGGGCGGGGCCAGTGAAGTCTGCAACCTGGACTTTGCCGAGGGCAACCTGGCGGTAGGCCGTGAAAATGGCCTGCTGAACCCGGAACTGAAAAAAATGAAGTTTGTGCAGTCCGACTACTTCGCCGCGATCCGCCAACTGGCCGGGCTGCCCATCGTACAACGCCGTCACAAACTGCCGGCCTACCCGCGCCTCGATCAGCGTGAATACGACCTGGTGCTGCTCGACCCGCCCGCCTGGGCCAAAAGTGCATTCGGCACCGTCGACCTGCTGCGCGACTATCAAAGCCTGCTCAAGCCTGCGGTACTCACCACCGCCAAGGACGGGGTGCTGATCTGTTGTAACAACCTGGCAAAAGTCAGCATGGACGATTGGCGTGAGCAAGTCTTGCGCTGCGCCGAGAAGGCTGGTCGCCCCGTGCGCGACTGGCAGGTCCTGACACCCGCTGCAGACTTCCCGTCCATGGATAACCAGCCGCCGCTGAAAACACTGATTTTGCAGTTCTAAAACGCGGCACCAAAGGGAAAAGTCCTACCCGAAATAAGGCGCTCATATCGGAACCGGAAACGCGTGCCATACTCAAAGGCACTCCTGAACGTAAAGACGACGCCTCACATGCTCAAAGGATTGTTACGCGCCATTGGCGCAGTGTTAACGGCTATCGCGATTTATAGCGTGCTGGGCTTCTTTATCGTGCCCGGCGTCGGCTTGCGCATCATCAATCAGCAGCTAGCCAACTACGCTACTGTCCCGGCCAAACTCGACCGGTTGGAGTTCAATCCCTTCAGCCTCGAGCTGACGCTGTGGGGCTTTAGAGTGGGCAAACCCGGCAAGGAACAAGTCGGGTTCGACCGCCTTTACACCAACCTGCAAGTCGACAGCCTGTGGACCAAAGCCCTGCACCTGACCGACGTGCAACTGGACAAGCCCAAGACCGAACTACTGTTCAACAAGGACGGCACGTTCAATCTGACCCAGCTGTTCAAGTTGCCAGCCAGCGAGCCAACGCCTGACAACCCCGACAGCAAGCCTTTCCCGGTACGTATCGACACCATCAAACTCGCTGACGGCTACCTGCATTTTATTGATCAGCGGCCCAGCGAGCCGATCGAGTTTCTGTATGACTCGATGAACCTTGAACTGAAAAACCTCAGCACCCTGCCCGAAGACAACGCCAACATGACGCTGGTGGCGAACGGTCCAGCGGGTGGGCGCATAGACTGGACCGGCACACTGAGTCTGGTCCCGATTGCCTCCAGCGGCAAGCTCAGCGTCACCGATAGCCAAATGAAAGCCTGGTGGCCGTATGTGCGCGATGCACTGCCCTTGGTGCTTGAAAACGGCGTGCTGAACTTCAGCACGGACTACACGCTGAACCTGGCCAAAGACACCGAACTGGTCCTGAACAACCTCACGGCCAGCATTGCGCCATTTAAGGTCAATGCCCCGGATGGTCGTCCGCTGGCGCGCCTGGAACGTTTGACGGTCAGCGACACTACTGTCGATTTGGCCAAACAGCAGGTGGTGGTCGGCAAAATCCAGAGTAACAACCTGGAAACTTGGGCCGCTCGCGAAAAAGATGGTCAGCTCGATTGGCAAAAGCTGTTTGCCAGCCAACCGGCCAAACCGGCACCAAAAACCGATGAAGTCGTCACCGTTGAAGCTCCAAAGCCGGCACCGGTAGCGCCCAGCAAACCCTGGCAAGTGCTGCTCAAGGATGTTGAGTTGCGCGACTACCGTGTGCACCTGGCCGACAAAGAGCCCAAAACACCCGTCGCGCTGGATGTTGGCCCGCTTAACCTCAACCTGAAGAATTTTGACAGCCTTAATCGCTCGCCCTTCTCGGTCGCACTCGACACCGGAGTGGGTAAACAAGGCAAGTTGACGGCCAGCGGCGACGTCAACTTGAGCCCGATCAGCGCGAAACTCAAAGTCACCACCAAAGACATCGACCTGCGGGTCGCCCAAGCCTACATCGACCCGTTTCTGCGCCTGGAACTGCGCAGCGGCATGCTCGGCAGTGATCTGGCGGTGGACCTCAAAGGCACCGAACCGCTGGCCTTTACCGTAGAAGGCCGTGCCCAGGTCGATCAGTTGCACACGCTGGACACGATGAAAAACCGTGATTTCCTGAAGTGGCAGCGCCTGGTACTCGAAAACCTCAAGTACCAGCACGACGACAGCCTGTCGATTGCCAAGGTCAACCTGACACAGCCCTACGTGCGCTTCATGATCAATGATGACCGCACCACCAACATTGACGACTTGTTAATCCCGCAAGCCCCGAATAAGGACGCGAAAAGCGCGACAAAACCGGCAGCAAGCGCGAGCAGGCCTTTGGCCATTCATGTGGGCGGCATTGCGATCAATGACGGCTCGGCCAACTTTGCCGACTTCACCCTGACACCGTTTTTTGCCACGGCCATTCAACAGCTCAACGGTGAGATTGGCACCATTGACAGCCGTCAGGCCAAACCGGCCAGTGTGAATGTGGCGGGCAAGGTTGACCGCTACGCGCCGGTCACGATCAAGGGTAACGTCAATCCTTTTGACCCGATGGCCAGCCTCGATATCGCCACCAGCTTCAAACGCGTCGAACTGACCACGCTGACGCCCTATTCAGGCAAATTCGCCGGTTATCGCATTCGCAAGGGCCGACTGAGCCTGGACCTTCACTACCTGATTACCAAAGGCCAGCTTAAGGCTGAGAACAAGGTGGTGATTGAGCAGTTGCAACTGGGTGAGAAGGTCGATAGCCCCGACGCCGTCAATCTGCCGCTGAAACTGGCGGTGGCCTTGCTTAAAGATACCGACGGGACGATTTCGATCGAATTGCCGGTAACAGGCGACCTGAACAACCCGCAGTTCAGTGTGATGCCGATTGTTTGGCAAACCTTGCGCAACTTGGTCCTGCGTGCCGCCCAAGCGCCGTTCAAGTTTATTGGCGGGCTGATCACCGGCGGCGGCTCTGAAGACCTTGGCACAGTGTCATTCGCGCCAGGCTCGAGCGAACTGAGCCCGGAAGCGCAAAAGGCCCTGAACACATTGGCGCAAGCCTTGAAACAACGCCCGGCACTGCGTTTGGAGATTGAAGGCACGGCTGCCCGCAGCAGCGACGGCCCGCTGATTGCCCAAGAACGTCTGGAGCGTGAGTACCAGTACAACTACTACAAGATCCTCCAGCGCCGTGGCGACAAAGTGCCTGCTCAGGCATCGTTGCTGAAGGTCCCTGAGGATGAAAAAGGCCCCTTGCTGGAAGGCATCTACCGGGCACGTCTCAAGCAGCAACCCCCTGCGGAGTGGGCCAAGCTGAGTCGCGATGAACGCGCTGCCAAGATGAGTGCCGCGTTGATCGACTTCTGGAGTAAAAGCGACGTGCTACTGCGCCAACTGGGCCAGGAGCGGGCAAGCAGCATCAAAGACTACCTCGTCGACAAAGGCGGTTTGGCTGATGAGCGCGTGTACTTCATCGACGCCACCCTGGGCGAAGCCGAAAGCGATGGCCGGGTGATTTCACCGCTGCATTTGGACAGCGAGTAAAGGCCAGAAACCTTCGTACCTCGACAGTCATCACACAAAAAATAAGCGATTGATTCTGAGCGCTCTGTAGGAGCGAGCTTGTCTCGCGATCTGTTGATCTGGCTTTTGATCTAAAAGCCCCCTCACCCTAGCCCTCTCCCGCAGGAGAGGGAACCGATTGGGGGATGCTGACGATTATCGGTGTCCTGTTTGCTGCGCGACAGCTCGGCTAACCACCCGGCCTGTAGGAGCTGCCGCAGGCTGCGATCTTTTGATCTTGGGCGTTGGCCCGCAAAATAGAACAGCCCCCGGCGCAGTACGCCGGGGGCTGTAATGACCACATCCGTGTGGCCGTCGCATGAACCTATTCTGAAAGCTGCAGGCGTAACGCTTAAATCACCTGCTCCTGCTTTCCCCCGGCTCTACGAATTAGCGGGATTACTCTGCTTTCAGGCCGTCAGCCGAAACAGCTTTAACGCCTTTGATCTTCTTGGTGATGTCGACCGCGATCTTTTTCTGGGCTTCGGTGATCGCGACTGTCGAGGACAGGGACACCACGCCTTTGTTGGTTTCAACTTTGATGTCCGAACCTGGAATGCCCTTTTCGGTCAGCAGGTCAGATTTAACTTTGGTCGTGATCCAAGTATCAGAAGTAGCTTCCTTGGCTTTGGTGACTTCACCCGCGGCAACAACCATTGGCGCTTGAGTCGTTGCTTGAGCTGCGAACGCAGCGTTGGCCAGAGTCATGGTCAGAGCGGTGGCAGTTGCGGCAGCAATAGCGAACTTCTTCATACAAGTAACTCCTGTCTTCTTAAAAATCTGCGCCGTCTCACAGCAGCAGGGTTACCAGTACTATTGCAGGGCCTGTGCCAACTTTTTAAAACAATAAAATCCTTTATTATCAACGAGTTACTTATCGATCAGTTTTAGCCTGTCGTGCAGATTGCATGACGCCATTCAAATCAGCATGCAAGTTGCGGGTTTTCGATCATGGCCTTTTGCACTGTTTTTTGTGCAGGCATAAAAAAAGGATCCCGAAGGATCCTTTTTTCA
The DNA here is from genome assembly GCF_009600525.1 of Pseudomonas sp. FSL R10-1350. Taxonomy (NCBI): domain Bacteria; kingdom Pseudomonadati; phylum Pseudomonadota; class Gammaproteobacteria; order Pseudomonadales; family Pseudomonadaceae; genus Pseudomonas; species Pseudomonas sp. FSL R10-1350. The sequence continues at coordinate 66,580 of NZ_WIVR01000012.1, read as the reverse complement.
AAGTAGGCGTTCGCAGCGATTAAGCTTGCGACGCCTTGGCAGCTGCTACGTCTTTGATCGACAGCTTGATACGGCCGCGGTTGTCCACGTCCAGTACCAGTACTTCCACTTCCTGACCTTCTTTCAGAATGTCAGTCACTTTCTCAACACGAGCATCGCTCAGCATCGAGATGTGAACCAGGCCGTCTTTGCCTGGCAAGATGTTGACGAATGCGCCGAAGTCGACGATGCGCTCAACCTTACCGATGTAAATTTTGCCGATTTCAGCTTCAGCGGTGATGCTCAGAACGCGCTGACGAGCCGCTTCTGCTGCTTCTTTGGACTCGCCGAAGATCTTGATCGAACCGTCGTCTTCGATGTCGATCGAAGCCTTGGTTTCTTCACAGATTGCACGGATAGTCGCGCCGCCTTTACCGATAACATCACGGATTTTGTCGGTGTCGATTTTCATCGCGATCATGGTCGGCGCGTTAGCCGACAGTTCGTTACGCGACTGACCGATGATCTGGTTCATCTGGCCCAAGATGTTCAGGCGAGCTTCCAGGGCTTGGCCCAGGGCGATCTCCATGATTTCTTCGGTGATGCCTTTGATCTTGATGTCCATCTGCAGCGCGGTAACACCTTTGGAGGTACCGGCTACTTTGAAGTCCATGTCGCCCAGGTGGTCTTCGTCACCCAGGATGTCGGTCAGAACTGCGAACTTCTCGCCTTCCTTAACCAGGCCCATGGCGATACCGGCAACCGGTGCCTTCATCGGAACACCAGCGTCCATCAGTGCCAGGGATGCACCACAGACCGAAGCCATGGAGCTGGAACCGTTGGATTCAGTGATTTCCGATACCACACGGATGGTGTACGGGAACACGTCAGCAGCAGGCAGCATGGCCTGAACCGAACGGCGCGCCAGACGGCCGTGACCGATTTCGCGACGACCTGCGCCACCCATACGACCACACTCACCTACCGAGAACGGAGGGAAGTTGTAGTGCAGCATGAACGGGTCTTTTTTCTCGCCTTCCAGGGTATCCAGCAGTTGTGCATCACGGGCAGTACCCAGCGTTGCAACCACCAGCGCCTGAGTTTCACCACGGGTGAACAGTGCCGAACCGTGAGTTTTTGGCAGAACGCCAACTTCGATGTTCAGAGGACGAACAGTCTTGGTGTCACGGCCATCGATACGCGGTTTGCCGTTTACGATGTTTTCGCGAACGGTGCGGTATTCGATTTCGCCGAATGCAGCTTTAACTTCGCTGGCAGAAGGCTGGCCTTCTTCACCGGACAGCTTGGCAACCACTTGGTCTTTCAGTTCGCCCAGACGAGCGTAACGGTCGGCCTTGATGGTGATGGTGTAAGCCTGGGAGATCGCCTCGCCGAACTCGGCACGGATCGCGCCCAGCAGTGCGGTGGCTTCTGGGGCAGCAGCCCAGTCCCACGTTGGCTTGGCAGCTTCAGCAGCCAGCTCTTTAACGGCCTGGATAACAACCTGGAACTCGTCGTGAGCGAACAGTACCGCGCCCAGCATCTGGTCTTCGGTCAGCTCTTTGGCTTCCGATTCAACCATCAACACGGCTTCCGACGTACCGGCAACAACCATGTCCAGGCTCGAAGCGGCCAGTTGCTCGTAAGTCGGGTTCAGCAGGTAGCCGGTGCTTTCGTGGTAAGCAACGCGGGCAGCGCCGATTGGACCATCAAAAGGAATACCGGAAATGGCCAGGGCAGCCGAGGTACCGATCATCGCAGCGACGTCCGGATCGGTCTTCTTGCTGGTGGACAGAACGGTGCAGACAACCTGCACTTCGTTCATGAAGCCTTCCGGGAACAGCGGGCGGATCGGACGGTCGATCAGACGCGAGGTCAGGGTTTCTTTCTCGGAAGGGCGACCTTCACGCTTGAAGAAACCGCCCGGGATTTTACCCGCGGCGTAGGTTTTTTCTTGGTAGTGAACAGACAGAGGGAAGAAGCCCTTGCCTGCATCAGCTTGTTTGGCACCGACAACGGTCACCAACACGCTGACGTCGTCGTCAACGGTGACCAATACTGCGCCGGAAGCCTGACGGGCGATACGGCCAGTCTCGAGGGTGACGGTCGACTGACCGAACTGGAATTTTTTGATAACCGGGTTCACGGTGTCCTACCTTCTCTTTGTGACTCTTGGGGAACGGGTTTCTTGCGAAAAACGTGTGCACCGCCGGGACGTGCCCGACTCAAGATGCTTACGAAAGCAGCCGTTAGGGTGAGCTTTCGTAAGAATCCGTCTGGTCCAGATAAAACTTGAGGCTGGAAGCCTGCCGCACGCCCGTGGGAACCCCACAGGCGCGCAACAAACAACCAGCCTCTAGCAACATCGCTATTAGCGACGCAGACCCAGGCGAGCGATCAGCGCAGCGTAACGGCTGATGTCCTTGCCTTTCAGGTAGTCCAGCAGCTTACGACGCTGGTTTACCATGCGGATCAGACCACGACGGGAGTGGTGATCTTTACCGTTGGCCTTGAAGTGACCTTGCAGCGTGTTGATGTTAAAGGTCAGCAGTGCAACTTGCACTTCTGGAGAACCAGTATCACCTGGAGCTTGCTGGTAGTCTTTTACGATTTCTGCTTTGTGTTCAACTGTCAGTGCCATGAGGCATTTCCTTTCTTTAGGGCTCTGCTTGCAAGCAAGACAGATCCAATAGGCCGAGGACAAATCCTCGTATTAAAAAAGTGAGATGTGACCGTGCCTAATAACAGCCACCCTCTATCAGTTCGGCCCGCGACCGTTAAGCCTCGAACCGAGCTGCTCCGGTCATTCTGACCGAATCAGTCGACGCGGCGCGATACGCCCGTCTTCGCTCACTTCACCGATACCGATAAAGCGACCGTTGTGATCTTGTACCCGCACCATACCGAACTTGGGTGCATCGGGAGCACGTACCGGCTGGCCATTGAGCCAATAGAACGCGCTGGCCTCCGAAAAGTGCAGCAGCGGCCAGTCGAGCAAGCCACTGTCCGATGGCATCAGGAAGCGATCAACCGCTTCGTTGCCGCCCTCGGCGTGTACGGCTTCCAGCTCTTCCAGCGTCACAGTCTGCGCGAGGCTGAAAGGTCCGGCTTGTGTGCGTCGCAACTCTGCAACATATGCACCACAGCCCAGTTCTTCACCGATATCTTCCACGAGGGTACGGATATAGGTGCCTTTGGTGCAGTCAACCGACAAGCGCGCGGTGTCGCCTTCGCTGGCCAGTAATTCGAGGCGGGTAATAGTAACAGAACGCGGTTCACGCTCCACCACTTCACCCGCACGCGCCAACTTGTAAAGTGGCTGGCCATCGCGCTTGAGCGCCGAGTACATCGGCGGTATCTGACTGATTTGCCCACGAAATTTAGGCAAAACCGCTTCGATATCGGCGCGACCAACGGTCACTGGGCGCGTTTGCAAAACTTCACCTTCCGCATCGGCGGTGGTGGTGGTCTTGCCCAATTGCATCAGGGTTTCATAACCCTTGTCGGAATCGAGCAAGTATTGCGAAAACTTGGTGGCTTCGCCAAAGCACAACGGCAATACGCCGCTGGCCAATGGATCGAGGCTACCGGTGTGCCCTGCCTTCTCGGCATTGAGCAGCCAGCGAACTTTCTGCAAGGCCGCGTTGGAGGTGAATCCAAGCGGCTTGTCGAGCAGGATGATGCCGCTGACGTTACGACGGATACGCTTGACCTGAGCCACCGCTTACTCCTTGGTGTCTTCAGGAGCAGAGGCGTCGTGCTGGTTGTCCTCAGCCACTGCGCGCTCGATCAAAGCGGACAGGTGAGCACCACGTGCGACGCTTTCGTCGTAGTGGAAGTGCAATTGAGGAACGCTGCGCAGCTTCATTTCACGTGCCAGTTGCATACGCAGGAAGCCCGCCGCAGCGTTCAGCACCTTGATGGTCTGAGCGATGTCTTGCGAGTTGTCCTGGCCCATGACGGTGATGAAGATTTTGGCGTGACCGACGTCACGGCTCACTTCCACCGCCGTAATGGTGACCAGACCTACGCGCGGGTCTTTGACTTCGCGACGGATCAGCTGGGCCAGCTCGCGCTGCATCTGATCGCCGATACGTTGGGTACGGCTGTATTCTTTTGCCATGTCTTGTTACCTGTTACTCACCCATGGGAAACCCATGCGTTCTGAAAGCGGCAAACGCCCGGCCAGACAGAAGCCGGACCGGGCGTTGCGTTTAGAGTCCGGACCGAGCACAACGCATGGGCATGCGATGGCTCGTCCTTGCTCTTGAAGCTCGCGATTTAGAGGCTGCGAGCAACCTGGACCTTCTCGAACACTTCGATCTTGTCACCGACTTTGACGTCATTGTAGCTCTTGACGCCGATACCGCATTCCATGCCGGCACGTACTTCAGACGCGTCATCCTTGAAGCGGCGCAGGGATTCCAGCTCGCCTTCGAAGATAACGATGTCGTCGCGCAGTACACGGATTGGACGGTTACGGTGAACAACACCTTCCACAACCATACAACCGGCGATTGCACCGAACTTAGGCGAACGGAACACGTCGCGGACTTCAGCAATACCCAGGATGTTCTCCCGAACGTCGCTGCCAAGCATGCCGGTAAGGGCTTTCTTGACGTCTTCGATGATGTCGTAGATGACGTTGTAGTAACGCATGTCCAGGCCTTCTTGCTCGACGATCTTGCGAGCGCCGGCATCGGCACGCACGTTGAAGCCGAACAATACAGCGTTGGAGGCCAGTGCCAGGTTAGCGTCGCTCTCGGTGATACCACCGACACCGCCGCCCACTACGCGCACTTGCACTTCATCGTTACCCAGGCCGCTCAGAGCGCCCTGCAGAGCTTCCAACGAACCACGGACGTCAGATTTGAGGACGATATTAAGCGTCTTCTTCTCTTCCTGGCCCATGTTCTCGAAGATGTTTTCCAGCTTGCCTGCGTGAGCACGCGCCAGTTTCACTTCGCGGAACTTGCCTTGACGGAACAGGGCAACTTCACGTGCCTTCTTCTCGTCAGTCATTACGCTCATCTCGTCGCCAGCGTCTGGCGTACCGTCCAGGCCGAGGATCTCGACTGGGATGGATGGACCGGCTTCCTTGATGGCCTTGCCGTTCTCATCAAGCATGGCGCGGATGCGGCCGTAGTTGGAACCGACCAGTACCATGTCGCCTTGGCGCAGGGTACCGTCTTGAACCAGAACAGTCGCAACAGGACCACGGCCTTTGTCCAGACGGGACTCAACCACTACGCCACGGCCAGGAGCCGATGGAGTGGCCTTGAGTTCCAGAACTTCAGCTTGCAGCAAGACAGCTTCAAGCAGCTCGTCAACGCCGGTACCCATTTTCGCCGAGACCGGAACAAACGGAGTGTCACCACCCCACTCTTCCGAGGTCACGCCGTGAACGGACAGTTCGCTACGGATGCGATCGAGGTCAGAACCTGGCTTGTCGATTTTGTTCACTGCAACCACCAGCGGCACGCCAGCCGCTTTCGCGTGCTGAACAGCTTCGATGGTTTGCGGCATCACGCCGTCGTCTGCAGCCACAACCAGAATCACGATGTCAGTGGCCTTGGCACCACGTGCACGCATTGCGGTAAACGCAGCGTGACCCGGGGTGTCGAGGAACGTGACCATGCCGCGTTCGGTTTCAACGTGGTATGCACCGATGTGCTGAGTAATACCACCGGCTTCGCCAGCAGCAACCTTGGCACGACGGATGTAGTCGAGCAGGGACGTTTTACCGTGGTCAACGTGACCCATTACGGTCACAACCGGTGCACGGGAGAACGACTCGCCTTCAAACTTCAGGGACTCGGCCAGAGAATCTTCCAGGGCGTTGTCGCTGACCAGAGTGACTTTGTGGCCCAGTTCTTCAGCAACCAGTTGGGCAGTTTCCTGATCCAGTACCTGGTTGATGGTGGCTGGAGTACCCAGCTTGAACATGAACTTGATCACTTCGGCAGCTTTGACCGACATCTGTGCAGCCAAATCGCCGACAGTGATGGTTTCGCCAATCTGTACGTCACGAACCACAGGGCCGGTTGGGCTCTGGAAACCGTGAGCGTTGCGCTTCTTCAGCTTGCTCTTGCCACGACCACCGCGACGGAAGCCATCGCTTTCTTCTTCGGAAGTGCGAGGAGCAACGCGTGGAGTAGGCGCTTTTTCTTTAACAGAAGCACGATGCGGAGCGTTTTTGCGCTCGCCATCACCGCCGCCACCGCGACGATTGTTGTCGTCAGCACGTGGTTTGTCCGGACGGCGCTGTTCATCACGCTTGCGTGCATCGGCTGCAGGAGCTGGCGCAGGCGCTGCTGCCGGTGCAGCTTGCACAGGTGCAGGGGCGGCAGCAGGAGCAGGTGCAGGAGCCGAAACAGCCGCAGGCTGACGACGCGCTTCTTCTTCGGCGCGACGCTTGGACTCTTCTTCAGCCTTTTGACGTGCAGCATTTTCTACTGCGCGGCGTTCATCCAGCTCGCGCTTGCGCTCGGCTTCGATTTCTTCCGGGCTTTGCTGTACGAAGACTTTCTTCTTACGTACTTCAACGCTGATGCTTTTGCTTCCAGCAACACGCAGGGTACTGGTGGTTTTACGCTGCAAAGTGATTTTGCGCGGTTCTTCCACTTTCGCCTTGTGGCTGCTTTTCAGGTGAGTCAGCAGAGCTTGCTTCTCACTGTCGGTCACATTCTGCTCGGCGGCGGTGTGCGGCAGACCTGCCTCACGCATCTGCTGCAACAGGCGCTCAACCGGTGTTTTGACCTCATCGGCCAGTTGTTTCACCGTGACTTGCGTCATGCATTTCTCTCCTCAGGCCGCGCCTAATTACTCGAACCAATGGGCTCGGGCGGCCATGATCAACTTGCCGGCACGATCATCGTCAATGCCGTCGATGTCGAGCAGGTCGTCAATAGACTGCTCGGCCAGGTCTTCGCGGGTAATTACGCCGCGCACCGCCAGTTCCATCGCCAAATCCTTGTCCATACCCTCAAGCGAGAGCAGGTCTTCGGCCGGATGGGCGTCTGCCAGCTTTTCCTCAGTAGCGATGGCTTTAGTCAACAAACGATCCTTGGCCCGAGCGCGAAGCTCGTTGACGATATCTTCGTCAAAGCCGTCGATGTTGAGCATTTCTTCCACCGGTACGTAGGCAATCTCTTCCAGGCTGGTGAAGCCTTCATCAACCAGCACCTGCGCCAACTCTTCATCAACTTCCAACTCTTCGATGAAGTTGCGCAGGATGTCGCCGGTTTCTGCTTGCTGCTTAGCCTGGATGTCCGATTCGGTCATCACGTTCAGGGTCCAGCCAGTCAACTGGCTAGCCAAACGTACGTTCTGACCGCCGCGACCAATCGCCTGGGCCAGATTGTCTGCGCCAACGGCGATGTCCATTGCATGGGCATCTTCGTCGACAATAATTGCCGCTACTTCTGCTGGCGACATCGCGTTGATCACGAACTGCGCCGGGTTGTCATCCCACAGGACGATATCCACTCGCTCTCCGCCCAATTCGCCGGACACTGCCTGAACGCGTGAACCACGCATACCAATGCAGGCACCTTGCGGATCGATGCGTTTGTCTTTGGAGCGAACGGCAATTTTAGCGCGTGATCCAGGATCGCGGGAGGCCGCCATCACTTCGATCAGGCCCTCGGAGATCTCTGGAACTTCGATACGGAACAGCTCGATCAACATCTCTGGCGCAGTACGCGACAGAATCAGTTGAGGACCGCGGTTCTCGGTGCGAATTTCTTTCAGCAATGCGCGAAGGCGTACGCCAACACGGAAAGTTTCACGCGAGATGATGTCTTCACGGGCCAGCAACGCTTCAGCGTTGTTACCCAGATCGACGATCACATTGTCACGTGTCACTTTTTTAACGGTGCCAGAAATGATCTCGCCCAAACGCTCGCGATAAGCATCGACTACTTGAGCACGCTCAGCTTCGCGGACTTTTTGCACAATGACCTGTTTGGCCGTTTGTGCAGCAATCCGACCGAATTCGATGGAATCGATTTTCTCTTCGATAACATCGCCGGCTACAGCGCCTGGCCGTTTTGCCTGGGCCTGGTCTACAGCCAACTCGATTGCTGGATCATCCAGATCTTCGTCTTCGACCACAGTCCAGCGACGGAAAGTCTCATAGTTACCGGTGTGGCGGTTGATTTCCACACGCAGATCGACTTCGTCCTCAAAACGCTTTTTGGTAGCGGTGGCCAGAGCCAGCTCCAGCGCTTCAAAAATTACGTTTGCCGGTACGCCCTTTTCATTGGACACCGACTCAACAACCAGCAGTACTTCTTTGCTCATCGTACGCCTCGCCTTTCGCAAGCCATTGGATCCGCGGGATCCGCGTCTCAGTCAAAACTGGGAATAATGTTGGCCTTGTCGATCATATCGATCGGCAACAAGAACTCGTGGTCATCCACTTGCACCACAACGTCCTGTTCCTCTACGCCGCGTAGAAGGCCCTGAAAGTTGCGTCGCCCTTCAAAGGGTGAGCGCAGCTTGATCTTTACTTGCTCACCGACAAACTGGGCAAACTGTTCAAGTGTGAACAGAGGGCGTTCCATGCCAGGAGAGGAAACTTCAAGGGTGTATTCAACAGCGATAGGATCTTCGACATCCAGAACGCCACTGATTTGACGACTGACAATTGCGCAGTCATCCACCAATACGCCGCCTTCTTTGTCGATATACACACGCAACATTGAATGGCGGCCCTGAGCCGAAAATTCAATACCCCAGCATTCATAGCCAAGGGCCACGACCACCGGGGCCAACAAGGCCTGCAACTCTTCTAGCTTGCTCGACACCTGAACCCCCTAGTGCATGTTTGTGCATGCTGTGCAAAATAAAAAAATGGGCGAATCGCCCATCTCTGAAACGTCGCTGAATATCGACGCTATAAAGTGTCCAGTTAACAAAAAGCCCCTGAAAAAGGGGCTCCGCTAAAACTGGTTGCGGGAGCCGGATTTGAACCGACGACCTTCGGGTTATGAGCCCGACGAGCTACCAGACTGCTCCATCCCGCGACAAAGCTGGAGCGGAAGTATACGGCTGATCCTTTGCAGGGTCAATTCCAGCCTTCCACATACAAGAAAGCCCGCAACTGCGGGCATTCTTGATAATTGGTACCGAGAAGGGGACTCGAACCCCTACACCCTATGGGCACAACCACCTCAAGGTTGCGTGTCTACCAATTCCACCACCTCGGCAATACTACAGTTACATCATGAAACCCGTTTTACTTTTGCTCTTGAGCTGGAGGTACGTCAGTCGCTGGAGTAGCCGACTTTTGCTCATTAAGCACCGGCACATCATCTGAAGCCGGTTTTTGCTTTGGTGCTTCCAACACTGCTGGATCTGGCAAACCTACTTGAGTCAGCTCATGAGCTTTCTCTTTAGCAAAGTAACCTAACCCTAAGCTGGTTATGAAAAAACCTGCGGCAAGTATAGCAGTAAACTTACTAAGAAAGGTAGAGGAACCTTGGCTTCCGAACACAGTATTTGATGCACCTGCTCCGAAAGATGCTCCAGCATCCGCACCTTTACCCTGTTGCAGCAATACCAGGGTAATTACACCCAATGCAGCCAACAGATGAAAAACCACTACGACTGTTTCCAGCATTTTCTCAGTTTCCCGCGGCGCGACAAATCGCACCGAACTCATCTGCATTCAGGGAAGCCCCACCAATGAGCCCCCCATCGATATCCGGCATGCTGAACAGTTCGACCGCATTGGCCGCCTTCACGCTGCCGCCGTATAGAAGCCGCACACCTTGTGCCACCTCAGGATTCTTCTGCGCCAGCTGTGCGCGAATGGCCGCATGCACATCTTGCGCTTGCTGCGGTGTTGCAGTCAGCCCGGTACCAATAGCCCAGACCGGCTCGTATGCAATCACTGCGCTTGCAAAGACATCAATACCGAACTCATCAATGACAGCGTTCAGTTGACGCTCTACAACCTCAAGCGTTTGCCCCGCTTCGCGCTGCGCCAGGGTCTCCCCTATGCACAACACCGGCGTTAAGCCAGAAGCTTGAGCAGCTGCAAACTTGCGATTCAGCGTCTCGTCCGACTCACCTAAAATCAGGCGTCGCTCAGAGTGCCCTATCAACACCAGCTCACAACCCGCATCCACCAACTGGCTTGGAGATATCTCCCCAGTCAGCGCACCTTGCTTGGAGTCTATCGCAGCATCCTGAGCGCCAACCGAGATTGGCGTATCTTCCAAGCCATTGATTACACGATCAATAAACAAGTCAGACGGGAATACCGCGATTTCAACATCACTCGGCAAGTCCAGATTACGCAGACCATCGATCAGCTCAGCGACGCTGGCGCGGGTACCGTGCATCTTCCAGTTACCAGCTACCATAGTGCGACGCATGCTTTACCTCGTCGGTCAAAGTGGGCGCAGATGTTACCCAACCAAATCAACGCTTGCAAGCCGAAATCAGGCACAAACTTCACTTACTAGCTTTGTCAGCTCTTCTGCGTAGCCGCGAACCATGTTTTCGTCGTCACCTTCGACCATGACACGCACCAAAGGCTCAGTGCCAGACTTGCGCAGCAACACGCGGCCACGGCCTTTCATTTCATCGGTAACACGTGCACACGCCTCTTTTACAGCCGGGTGCTCAACTGGATTGACGCCCCCGCTAAAACGCACGTTCAACAGTACTTGCGGGCATTTGCGCAGCGCTTGACGCGCTTGAGCGAGGCTTTCACCACGACGGCGCAGCGCCAACAACACTTGCAGCGCCGCAATAATCGCGTCGCCGGTTGTGGTGTGCTGGAAGCAAACGATATGCCCGGAGTTTTCACCACCGATCTGCCAGTCACGCTCTTGCAGTGCAGCAATCACATAACGGTCACCGACACCGGCACGCACAAATGGAATACCCAGATCAGCCAAGGCCAGCTCAAGCCCCAGGTTGCTCATCAACGTGCCCACCACACCGCCCTGCAGCTTGCCGCGCTCATGCAGGTCTCGCGCAATGATGAACAGCAACTCGTCACCATCAACAATGGCGCCCGTGTGATCCACCATCAGCACGCGGTCACCGTCACCGTCGAAGGCGATACCCAGGTCGGCTTTTTCAGCGAGCACAGCCGCCTGCAACGACTCCATATGCGTCGAGCCGCAGTTGTCGTTGATGTTCAAACCATTGGGCTGGGCCGACAACACCGTAACGTTGGCGCCCAGCTCTTTGAACACGCTAGGGGCAACCTTGTAGGTCGCGCCGTGAGCGCAGTCGAGAACCACTTTCAGGCCGCTAAAGTTGGTACTGGTCGGCACACTGCTTTTGCAGAACTCGATATAGCGACCGGACGCATCATTGATACGCGACACTTTGCCAAGCTTGTCCGAGTCCACAACGGTCATCTGTGCGTCGAGCAACTCTTCGATCATCAGCTCAACTTCATCGGGGAGCTTGGTACCCTCACCCGAGAAAAACTTGATGCCGTTGTCGTCATGAGGATTGTGCGACGCACTGATCACGATGCCGGCTTCGGCATGAAAAGTTCGCGTCAGGTACGCAATGGCCGGTGTCGGCATTGGTCCCAGAAGCATGACATCTGCACCCGCAGCCGACAGGCCCGCTTCTAGCGCCGATTCAAACATGTAACCGGAAATACGCGTGTCCTTACCCACCAGAATCCGACAAGCACCCATGCTACGAAACGCCATACCCGCCGCCCAACCCAACTTGAGCATGAAATCCGGGGTAATCGGATAAACGCCGACGCGACCGCGAATACCGTCGGTGCCAAAATACTTCTTCGTCATAAGTGCTCCATCATTCTTAGTCGGCGGACTCTACCGCTGCGATCATCCGTACCACATCAACCGTTTCGGCCACATCATGGACACGCAAAATACGCGCGCCCTTGGTCACGGCAAGTGCCGCCAGCGCAAGGCTGCCAGACAAGCGCTCAGTGACAGGCCGATTCAACGCCTGACCAATCATACTTTTACGCGACACACCCACCAGCAAAGGCCGCCCCAACGCATGCAGGGCCTCCATATGCTTGAACAAGCTGAGGTTATGTTGCAGTGTTTTTGCAAAGCCAAACCCTGGGTCCAGCACAATACGCTCTGGCGCAATACCGGCCGCAACGCATTGCCGGGTACGCTCCAGCAGAAACGCCGAGACCTCACCCACCAGATCCGTGTAATGCGGATTATCCTGCATATCGCCCGGCTCGCCCAACATGTGCATCAAGCACACCGGCAAACCTGTAGCTGCAGCAGCCTGCAAGGCACCTTCACGACGTAACGAGCGAACATCATTGATAAGCCCCGCACCGAGGCGCGCAACTTCCGTCATGACGATTGGCGTGGAGGTATCGACCGAGATAATCACATCTAGTTCACGACTGATGCGCTCAACTACAGGGGCGACCCGATCAAGCTCTTCCTGTGCCAGGACTACACGGGCACCCGGACGCGTCGACTCCCCCCCGACATCAATGAGGGTTGCGCCCGCCAGCACCATCGACTCTGCATGGCGCACAGCCGAATCCGCCGGCGCAAAGCGACCACCGTCAGAAAAGGAATCTGGGGTAACGTTGAGAATACCCATAACATGCGTATGGGCTAAATCAAGAACCCGGTTGCCGCAAGGCAACCGGGTCAGGGACTGAACAGAAGTCATTTCAAGCCTTAGTGATCAGCTGCAGGACCGCCGATAGGCGCTTCTGGACGATCGGTCTTGTCCAGGGTCGGCGGAGGCGTCGGAGTGCCCTTGCCGCTGTCATCCCAATCACGCGGCTCGCGTGGCGTGCGTCCCGCCATGATGTCGTCGATCTGATCTGCATCAATCGTCTCGTACTTCATCAGTGCATCAGCCATGGCTTCAAGCTTGTCACGGTTGTCCGTAAGGATCTGCTTGGCCGTGCCGTAGCACTCATCAATGATGCTGCGCACTTCAGAGTCAATCAGCTTGGCTGTCTCGCCCGAAACGTTCGCACCCTGACCACCACCGCCACGGCCCAGGTAAGACTCGTCATCCTCGGCGTACATCAACGGACCCAGCTTCTCGGACAAGCCCCACTTGGTCACCATGTTCCGCGCAATCTGGCTCGCACGCATGATGTCGTTGGAGGCGCCGGTGGTAACACCGTCAAAGCCCAAGGTCATCTCTTCAGCAATACGACCACCGTAAAGCGAGCAGATCTGGCTGATCAAAGCACGCTTGGAGAGGCTGTAACGATCCTCTTCCGGCAGGAACATCGTCACACCCAGCGCACGACCACGTGGAATGATCGACACTTTGTACACCGGGTCATGCTCTGGCACCACACGACCGACGATAGCGTGGCCCGCTTCGTGATAAGCCGTGTTGCGCTTCTCTTTATCCGACATCACCATCGATTTGCGCTCGGCGCCCATCATGATTTTGTCTTTGGCCAGCTCAAACTCTTTCATTTCAACAATGCGTTTACCGGTACGCGCAGCGAACAAGGAAGCCTCGTTCACCAGGTTCGCGAGGTCTGCACCCGAGAACCCTGGCGTACCCCGTGCAATCACACCCGGCTGAACGTCATCACCCACCGGCACTTTACGCATGTGCACTTTGAGGATCTGCTCACGACCACGGATGTCCGGCAAGCCCACCACCACCTGACGGTCAAAACGGCCTGGACGCAGCAGCGCAGGGTCGAGTACGTCAGGGCGGTTGGTTGCGGCAATCACAATGATGCCGTCATTCATTTCAAAGCCGTCCATCTCAACCAGCAATTGGTTGAGGGTCTGCTCACGCTCATCATGACCGCCGCCCATACCGGCGCCACGGTGACGACCGACAGCGTCGATTTCGTCGATGAAGATGATGCAAGGTGCGTGCTTTTTAGCTTGTTCAAACATGTCGCGAACGCGGCTTGCACCGACACCCACGAACATTTCAACGAAGTCAGAACCAGAAATCGTGAAGAACGGTACTTTCGCTTCGCCAGCAATCGCCTTGGCGAGCAAGGTTTTACCGGTACCGGGCGGGCCAACCATCAGAACGCCACGAGGAATTTTGCCGCCCAGGCGCTGGAACTTGCCCGGATCACGGAGGAACTCAACCAGCTCGCCCACTTCTTCTTTCGCTTCGTCGCAGCCTGCTACATCAGCCAGGGTCGTTTTGACCTGGTCTTCTGATAACAGACGCGCCTTGCTCTTGCCAAAGCTCATCGGGCCGCCTTTACCGCCAGCACCGCCCTGCATTTGACGCATGAAGAACATGAAGACCGCGATGATCACCAGAATCGGGAAGCTCGCTACCAGCAATTGAGTCCAGATGCTTTGCTGCTCAGGCAATTTGCCTTCTACGGTCACATGGTTATCAACCAGATCGCCGATCAAACCGTTGTCCTGAATAGCAGGACGAATGGTTTTGAAGGTATCGCCATCACTGCGTTTGCCGGTGATCACGTAGCCATCCACGGCAACGCGCTCGACTTTGCCATCCTTAACTTGCTGGATGAAGTCGGAATAGTTGAGGGTTTGTGGCTCGTTTGGACTGGAGAAGTTGTTCATCACCGTCACCAGGACAGCTGCGATGATCAACCACAGGATCAGATTCTTTGCCATATCGTTCAATTAGCTACCCTCTGAAGCAAGCCCCGCTATTGAAGCGTGCTTCGCATGATATTCACCGGCATAACTTACTACATTGCCTACAACCCTTGCAGGCTCCGTCTGTAACCCTTTGTGAAACTTGCCTACACAATATTCGTTATGTCAGTTCTGTAAAGCGATACAAAAAAAGCTATCACTTCAGTTAGAGACGCTCATCGCTGGCCGAACCTTCGATGCCGCGGAAGCCGCGCCCCAATAAATACTGCTCGCGAGACCGGTCTCGTGACGACGTCGGCTTGCGCATCTGCACTTTATCAAAAAGTTTGCGGATGTCTTTGTGGTATTGGTCGAAGCCCTCACCCTGGAAGACCTTGATCAAGAAATCACCACCTGGACGCAGTACACGCCCGGCAAGATCCAGTGCCAATTCGCAAAGGAACATTGCACGCGGCATATCTACGGCGGCCAATCCACTCATATTGGGGGCCATATCTGAAATCACAAGGTCTACCTGTGTATTTCCGACGGCTTCGAGAATCTGGGCCAGAACGGCGTCCTCAGTAAAGTCACCTTTAATGAAGGTCACGTCCGGGATGCTGTCCATGTCCAGAATGTCGGAAGCGATCAAACGCCCTTGGCCACCAATCAGACGACTGGTCACCTGCGACCAGCCACCCGGGGCCGCGCCCAGGTCAATTACGGTCATGCCCGGACGGATCAAACGGTCACGCTCCTGGATCTCCAGCAGCTTGTAACTTGCACGCGAGCGGTACCCATCCTTTTGCGCCATTTTGACGTATGGGTCGTTGAAATGCTCTTTCAGCCAGTTAAGGCTAGTCTTGGAACGGGCCACGGGGCACCTCAAAAATATAAACGGGTCGTGATTAACTGGGCGGTCCCGGACTCGCTCGGGTAAACTGGCCGCCGCTTTTACAAGATCAGACACAGGGGTCAGATTATGCCGCTCACTCAAGAGCAGAAGAAACAGTACAAATCCATTGGCCACCATCTGAAACCAGTATTGACTGTGGCTGATAATGGTTTGACTGAAGGTGTTTTAGCCGAACTCGAACGCGCATTGGGCGATCACGAGTTGATTAAAATCAAAGTCAACATCCTGGACCGCGAGTCTCGCCTGGAAGCCATTGCAGAACTCTGCAAGGCCGGCAAAGCGGAACTGGTACAGATTATCGGCAAAATGGCGCTTCTGTACCGCAAGAACGTCAATGTTAACAAGAACCTGTCGAACATCCATCGCTTCAAGTGATGCCGACAGGAGTCAAGGGTGCGCCTGGCGCGCCCTGACACTCTTGCTTTGCAATAGCAAAACTGCCCGCGCAATGCATCAGGCAATCAGATCCGCCCAACGCAACACCTCCCGCCGACAGCCACCCTCAAAACGCTATAACGCGTACTGACGGGCGTCTTGTACATCAGCGATGCCAGTCGGTTGTGACCAGCATCGTACACATTCGTTGTACCGCACCTGCCAGCTGCCAACCCGCAACATCCGGGCTGACGGCCAAAGCAGAACGCCCGCACGAAGCGGGCGCTGTTACTTAGATATGACGCACTTCAACAATCTCGTACTCAATGACGCCACTCGGTGTTTTCACCGCGACCACGTCACCCTCTTCCTTGGCAATCAAGGCGCGAGCAATGGGCGAACCCACAGAGATTTTTCCGAGTTTAATGTCAGCCTCATCCTCACCCACGATCTGATACGTCACGGATTCGTCAGTTTCAACGTTCGCGATTTCAACCGTGGTACCGAAAATCACTTTGCCGGTGTGAGGGATCGTCGTGACATCAATGATGACCGCGTTCTGCATGCGGCCTTCGATATCACGAATACGCGCCTCAACCATACCTTGCTGCTCACGGGCAGCATGGTATTCAGCGTTTTCCTTAAGGTCACCCAGCTCACGCGCCGTGCCGATATCCTGGCTCAGCTTGGGCCGAACAACCTTGGTCAGATGAGTGTGCTCTTCTTCCAGGGCTTTCGCGCCCTGGACCGTCATTGGGTATTTGATCATGCCTTCAATCCTGCGTGTAGATCCTGCAAGCGACGTACGGTTTTTTCAGGACCGAATTTAAGCGCTTCACAGATCGCCGCGCCAGCAGCAATAGTCGTGGTGCAGTAAATCTTGTGCTGCAGAGCGTTGCGGCGGATGGAGTAAGAGTCAGCAATCGACTGACGACCTTCAGTGGTGTTGATAATCAACGTCACTTCGTCGTTTTTGATCATGTCGACAACGTGAGGGCGGCCTTCAGTCACCTTGTTCACGCGACGCACTTTCAAGCCGGCGGCTTCGATGAACTTGGCAGTACCCACCGTCGACACGATTTCAAAGCCGAGGTCGATCAGATCACGCGCAACAGCAGCCACCAGTGGCTTGTCGTCGTCACGCACGCTGATAAACGCAGTACCGCCAGTCGGCAGCACTTCGCTCGCGCCCATTTGCGCCTTGGCAAAGGCCTCACCGAAGGTGTCGCCCACGCCCATCACTTCACCGGTGGACTTCATCTCTGGGCCGAGGATCGGGTCAACACCAGGGAATTTGGCGAACGGGAAGACCGCCTCTTTCACACTGTAGAAGTCAGGAATGATTTCTTTAGTGAAGCCGATTTCTTTCAGGGTCTTACCGGCCATCACACGCGCAGCGATCATTGCCAGGGAGACACCGATGCACTTGGACACGAAAGGAACGGTACGCGATGCACGCGGGTTCACTTCGATCACGTAGATGTCTTCGCCTTGCAGGGCCAATTGCACGTTCATCAGGCCAACTACGCCCAGCTCCAGCGCCATTTTCTTGACCTGCTCACGCATCTCGTCCTGGATGTGCAGCGGCAGCGAGTACGGCGGCAGCGAGCAAGCAGAGTCACCGGAGTGAACACCAGCCTGTTCGATGTGCTGCATGATCGCGCCGATCACAACGTCAGTGCCGTCGCAGACAGCGTCAACGTCCATTTCGATTGCGCAGTTGAGGAAGTGGTCCAGCAGCACCGGGCTGTCGTTGGACACTTTCACTGCATCGCGCAGGTAACGCTTGAGCTCTTCTTCTTCGTAAACGATTTCCATCGCACGGCCGCCCAACACGTAGGACGGACGAACAACCAGCGGGTAACCGATCTTGCCAGCCGCACGAATCGCTTCGTCTTCGCTGCGCACAGTGGCGTTTGGCGGCTGACGCAGGTTCAGACGCTCAACCATTTGCTGGAAGCGCTCACGGTCTTCTGCACGGTCGATGGCGTCAGGGCTGGTACCGATGATCGGCACGCCGGCTTCTTCCAGCGCACGTGCCAGTTTCAGCGGGGTTTGGCCGCCGTACTGAACAATCACGCCCTTAGGCTTCTCGACACGCACGATTTCCAGCACGTCTTCGAGGGTCACAGATTCGAAGTACAGACGATCCGAGGTGTCGTAGTCGGTCGAAACTGTTTCCGGGTTGCAGTTAACCATGATGGTTTCGTAACCATCGGCACGCAACGCCAGCGCCGCGTGAACGCAGCAGTAGTCGAACTCGATACCTTGACCGATACGGTTAGGGCCGCCACCCAGGATCATGATCTTGTCACGGTCCGACGGATTGGCTTCGCACTCTTCCTCATAGGTCGAGTACATATAAGCGGTGTCAGTGGCGAACTCGGCCGCGCAGGTGTCAACGCGCTTGTAAACCGGGAACACTTCCAGCTTGTGACGGTGGCGACGCAGGTTCTTCTCGGTCACACCCAGCAATACAGCCAGACGTGCGTCAGAGAAGCCTTTGCGCTTGAGGCGGTACATGGTGTCGCGATCGATCGCAGACAGGCCCATGGTCTTGATCTTTTCTTCGTCCTTGATCAGATCTTCGATCTGTACCAGGAACCAAGGGTCAATCATGTTCATGCCGAAAATGTCTTCGACTGTCATACCCGCACGGAACGCGTCAGCCACGTACCAGATACGCTCGGCGCCCGGCACAGTCAGCTCGCGCTTGAGCACAGCCATGCTTTCCGGGTTGCTCAGGTCCAGCTTCGGATCAAGACCGCTAACGCCCACTTCCAGACCGCGAAGGGCTTTTTGCAACGATTCCTGGAAAGTACGGCCGATGGCCATTACTTCACCCACGGACTTCATTTGCGTGGTCAGGCGCGCATCGGCTTTAGCAAACTTCTCGAAAGCAAAGCGTGGCAGCTTGGTCACAACGTAGTCGATGGACGGTTCGAAGGACGCCGGGGTCGCGCCGCCGGTGATTTCGTTTTGCAGTTCGTCCAGGGTGTAGCCAATCGCCAGCTTGGCGGCGATACGCGCAATCGGGAAACCAGTGGCTTTGGAAGCCAGCGCCGAGGAGCGGGATACACGCGGGTTCATCTCGATCACGACCATACGGCCAGTGTTCGGGCAAATACCGAACTGAACGTTGGAACCGCCGGTTTCAACGCCGATCTCACGCAGTACCGCCAAAGAGGCGTTACGCATGATTTGGTATTCTTTGTCGGTCAGGGTTTGTGCTGGAGCCACGGTGATCGAGTCACCGGTGTGCACGCCCATCGGGTCAAAGTTTTCGATCGAGCAAACGATGATGCAGTTGTCCTTCTTATCGCGGACAACCTCCATTTCGTACTCTTTCCAGCCGATCAGCGATTCGTCGATCAGCAGTTCTTTGGTTGGCGACAGGTCCAGACCGCGAGAGCAGATCTCTTCAAACTCTTCACGGTTGTAAGCGATACCGCCACCGGTGCCGCCCATGGTGAAGGACGGACGAATGATGCACGGGAAGCCCAGCTTTTCGAGAACCGCGTTGGCCTCTTCCATGCTGTGAGCGATACCGGAGCGCGGGCAATCCAGGCCGATGGACTTCATGGCCTTGTCGAAACGCGAACGGTCTTCAGCCTTGTCGATGGTGTCAGCGTTGGCACCGATCATTTCTACGCCGAACTTCTCCAGAACGCCTTCGCGCTCCAGGTCCAGCGCGCAGTTCAGGGCAGTTTGGCCGCCCATGGTTGGCAGCAGAGCGTCTGGACGCTCTTTTTCGATGATCTTGGCAACCGTTTGCCACTTGATCGGCTCGATGTAGGTCGCATCGGCCATGTCCGGGTCGGTCATGATGGTGGCCGGGTTAGAGTTCACCAGGATGACGCGGTAGCCCTCCTCACGCAGAGCCTTACAGGCCTGGGCGCCGGAGTAGTCGAATTCGCACGCCTGGCCGATAACAATCGGGCCAGCGCCGAGAATCAGGATGCTTTTAATGTCTGTACGTTTTGGCATGGGTTTGTCACTCAAATCCGCAGGTCAGTCGGCAAGCCGTCAATCAGGTTCCTGAGCCGCACAAGGGGCCGCCGATTTCGGGGCCGCCTTGGGCTACTCATTACAAAGGACTGATCAGCGGCGCTTGGCCATCTCATTGATGAAGCGATCGAACAGCGGCGCAACGTCGTTCGGGCCAGGGCTTGCTTCAGGGTGACCCTGGAAGCTGAAAGCGCTCTTGTCGGTGCGCTCGATACCTTGCAGGGTACCGTCGAACAGCGACTTGTGGATGGCACGCACGTTGGCAGGCAGGGTCGCCTCATCAACCGCAAAACCGTGGTTTTGGCTGGTGATCATCACAACACCGGTGTCCAGGTCTTGAACCGGGTGGTTCGCGCCGTGGTGGCCATGACCCATTTTCACGGTCTTGGCGCCGGAGGCCAGTGCCAGCAGTTGGTGGCCCAGGCAGATACCGAATACCGGAATCTCTGTCTTCAGCACTTCTTGAATAGCCGTGATTGCGTAGTCGCAAGGCTCAGGGTCACCCGGGCCGTTGGACAGGAACACGCCATCCGGGTTGAGCGCCAACACATCGCTGGCAGGAGTTTGCGCCGGTACAACAGTGACGCGGCAGCCACGCTCAACCAACATGCGCAGGATGTTCCACTTTACGCCGTAGTCATAAGCCACTACGTGGTAAGGCAGATCGCTGGCTTCGATAGTCGGGTGACTGTCAGTTGCCAAGTTCCAGACGCTCGAACGCCATTCGTAAGTTTTGTCGGTGCTGACAACTTTCGCCAGGTCCATGCCTTTCAGGCCAGGGAAACCGCGCGCCGCCGCAATCGCAGCTTCGTCAGAAATGTTGTCACCGGCCATGATGCAGCCGTTTTGCGCGCCTTTCTCACGCAAAATACGGGTCAGACGGCGCGTGTCGATACCGGCGATTGCCACAACATTGTTGGCTTTCAGGTAGTCAGACAGCGACATTGTGTTACGCCAGTTGCTGGCAACCAGCGGCAGATCACGGATTACCAAACCTGCGGACCAAACACGATCAGACTCGGCATCTTCCGGTGTAGTGCCGGTATTGCCAACATGCGGGTAAGTCAGGGTCACGATTTGCTGAGCGTAGGAAGGATCCGTCAGGATCTCCTGGTAGCCAGTCATTGCGGTGTTAAACACCACCTCACCAACGGTCTGACCGTCGGCCCCAATGGCTTCGCCGCGAAAAATGCTGCCATCAGCGAGGGCGAGTATGGCTTGCTTAGTCAAGAAGACCTCCCGTAAATAAAGCCTGAAAGGGCGATCGCAGGTTGTAAAAAAGCGGAGTGACGTATGGACACGTCACCCCGCTTCTTCATCGAATTATCTGCGCGCTTTTAGTGGACACACTAAAGCTGTAGCTTACAGAAAAAGGCTTTTTTGGTCTACCGCTAAAAGAGCCCAAAAGGCAGAGGAATGCGACAGATCATCGCTTAGCGGTTGAAAATCGGACTGTTGCGCTTGCAACAGCCCGATTTTACAAAGATGACTCAACGCAGGTCGAGCACATCCTGCATGTCGTACAGGCCGGGCTCACGCCCGTCGAGCCACTGGGCAGCGCGAACGGCGCCCTTGGCGAAGGTCATACGGCTGGATGCCTTGTGGGTGATTTCCAAACGCTCACCCTCGGCCGCAAACAGCACCGTATGGTCACCCACCACATCACCGCCACGAACGGTCGCAAAACCGATCGTCTCGTGCTCACGCGCACCGGTATGGCCTTCACGACCATAAACGGCAACCTTTTGCAGATCACGCCCCAGCGCATCGGCAATCACTTCACCCATGCGCATGGCCGTGCCCGACGGCGCGTCGACTTTGTGACGATGGTGCGCTTCGATGATTTCAATGTCGGCATCATCACCCATCACCCGCGCTGCGATATCCAGCAGCTTGAACGACAGGTTAACGCCGACACTGAAATTCGAAGCAAAGACCACCGGGATGTCTTTGGCAGCGTCAACCAGCAACTGCTTTTGCGCAGCATTCAAGCCCGTGGTGCCAATGACCATGGCCTTGCCCGCCTGACGGCAGAACGCCAGATTGCCGAGCATCACCTCAGGCAGGGTGAAATCGATCAACACATCGAACTCATCTGCCACGTCTTCAAGGCTTGCAGACAACGGCACGCCAATTCGCCCGAGCGACACCAGCTCACCGGCATCAGCGCCTACAAGCGAACTGCCCGGACGGACAACCGCCGCCGTCAGCCCACACACCGGCGAGCGCTGCTGAACCGCGTCAATCAGGGTTTTGCCCATGCGCCCGGCAGCGCCCATCACAGCTATACGTCGCATGCCCCGCTCCTTATAAGTCGCCGAAGAAGCGCTTCACGCCTTCGAACCAACCAGTCGCGTTTGGCGAATGGCAGCTATCGCCTTCCAGTGTCGAGCGGAACTCTTCCATCAGCTCGCGCTGACGACGGCTCAACTTCACCGGAGTCTCGACCACGACGCGGCACATCAAGTCGCCAACGCCACCGCCACGCACCGGGGACACACCCTTGCCACGCAGACGGAATTGCTTACCGGTTTGTGTACCTTCAGGCACTTTGAGCTTGACCCGACCATCCAGCGTCGGCACTTCCAGCTCTGCACCCAGCGCCGCATCAGCAAAGCTGATAGGCACTTCGCAGAACAGATGCTTGCCATCGCGCTGGAAAATCGCGTGCTCACGCACCTCGATCACCACGTACAGGTCACCCGCCGGGCCACCCTGCACACCCGCCTCGCCTTCGCCCGACAGACGGATACGGTCGCCCGTATCAACACCCGCAGGCACTTTCACGGACAGGGTTTTGTATTCTTCTACGCGACCGTCGCCGTTGCAGCTTTCGCACGGGTCGGAAATGATCTTGCCCTGACCATGGCAACGCGGGCAGGTCTGCTGCACAGAGAAGAAACCCTGCTGCATGCGCACCTGGCCAATACCGCCACAGGTGGTACAGGTCACAGGCGAAGAACCCTTCTTCGCGCCCGAACCGTCACACGGCTTGCAGTTGACCAGCGTTGGCACACGAATATTGACCGTAGTCCCGCGCACCGCTTCTTCCAGGTTCAGCTCCAGCGTGTAGCGCAAATCGCTACCGCGCTGCGCGCCGCCCCGGGAGCCGCCACGGCCACCGCCAAAGAAATCACTGAATACATCGCCGAAAATATCGGAGAAGTTCTGACCACCAAAACCTGCACCGCCGCCACCCATTTGCGGATCAACACCCGCATGACCGTACTGGTCATAAGCAGCACGCTTGCTGGTATCAGACAGCACTTCATACGCTTCGTTAGCCTCTTTAAACAGCTCTTCAGAGGCTTTGTCGCCCGGGTTACGGTCCGGGTGGTGTTTCATTGCGAGACGACGATAAGCTTTTTTCAGCTCGACCACAGTGGTGGTCCGTTCGACACCCAATACTTCGTAATAGTCGCGCTTTGCCATAATTCTTTGCACTCTCAAGGACGTTTGGAAGAACCCTCCCGAGCCTCACCAAACCCGCTGAGCCTGAACGTACAAGGCTCAACTCACGTCTTTTCAACGATATTGGTTTCTGATTAACAGCCAATGCATTGGCCGACAGGAGCGGTCACCTCGGGCAGAAACACAAAGAAGTCCCTGCCTCAACCGCCAGCATCCGAGCTTGTCGCATGCTGTAAAAATTCCCTTGCTCCAGACACGCCAACGCGGGAGCAAGCTCCCGCGCGGCGACATCCTACCAGTCACCGCTTATGCACGGTTAACCGGCCGACCAACAAGCTTATTACTTGTTGTCTTTAACTTCTTCGAACTCAGCGTCGACAACGTCGTCCGCTTTTTCAGCCGAATCAGCTGGCTTGGCCGCTGCGTCTGCCGGGTTCGCTTGCTCAGCGTACATTTTCTGTGCGACTGGAGCAGACACCTTGGACAGCTCTTCAACCTTGGCTTCGATAGCGGCTTTGTCGTCGCCTTTAACAGCGGCTTCCAATGCGACTACTGCAGCTTCGATTGCAGTTTTCTCTTCCTCGGTCACTTTATCGCCAGCATCGACGATCATTTTACGAGTCGAGTGAACCAGTGCGTCGCCCTGGTTACGTGCAGCTGCCAGCTCTTCGAACTTACGGTCTTCTTCAGCGTTGACTTCAGCGTCACGGACCATCTGAGCAATTTCGTCCTCGGACAGACCCGAGTTCGCCTTGATCACGATGGACTGGGACTTGCCAGTCGCCTTGTCTTTCGCGCTCACGTTCAAGATACCGTTAGCGTCGATGTCGAAGGTTACTTCGATCTGAGGCACGCCACGTGGAGCGGGTGGAATGTCCGCCAGGTCGAACTTGCCCAACGACTTGTTCTGAGCCGCTTGCTTACGCTCACCTTGCAGCACGTGAATGGTCACAGCGCCCTGGTTGTCGTCAGCCGTCGAGAACACTTGCGATTTCTTGGTGGGAATCGTGGTGTTTTTCTCGATCAGAGCAGTCATCACACCGCCCATGGTTTCGATACCCAGAGTCAGCGGGCTCACGTCCAGCAGCAGAACGTCTTTAACGTCACCGGCCAATACCGCACCCTGAATAGCAGCACCCATGGCAACAGCTTCGTCCGGGTTCACGTCTTTACGTGCTTCTTTACCGAAGAACTCAGTTACCAGCTTCTGAACCAGCGGCATACGGGTCTGACCACCGACCAGGATCACGTCGTTGATCGCGCCAACGTCGATACCTGCGTCTTTCAGAGCAATGCGGCAAGGTTCGATGGTGCGCTGAACCAGGTCTTCAACCAGCGATTCCAGCTTGGCGCGCGAAATTTTCACGTTCAAGTGCTTAGGACCGGTCGCGTCTGCAGTGATGTACGGCAGGTTCACGTCAGTCGACTGGCTCGAAGACAGCTCGATTTTTGCTTTTTCTGCAGCTTCTTTCAGACGCTGCATTGCCAGCGGATCACCTTTAAGGTTCATGCCGGTTTCTTTCTTGAACTCGTCAACCAGGTAGTCGATCAGACGAATGTCAAAGTCTTCACCACCCAGGAACGTGTCACCGTTGGTCGCCAACACTTCAAACTGGTGCTCGCCATCAACTTCAGCAATTTCGATCACCGACACGTCGAAAGTACCGCCACCCAAGTCGTAAACGATGACAGTGTGGTCGCCTTTCGCTTTGTCCATACCGTAAGCCAGAGCAGCTGCGGTTGGTTCGTTGATGATGCGTTTTACGTCCAGACCCGCGATACGGCCGGCGTCTTTAGTCGCCTGGCGCTGGCTGTCGTTGAAGTAAGCAGGCACGGTGATAACCGCTTCAGTCACTGCTTCGCCGAGGTAGTCTTCGGCGGTTTTCTTCATTTTCTTCAGAATTTCAGCCGAGATTTGTGGCGGAGCCATTTTCTGGCCGTTCACTTCAACCCACGCATCGCCATTGTCTGCCTTGACGATTTTGTAAGGGACCATCTGAATGTCTTTCTGTACAACTTCTTCGTCAAAACGACGACCGATCAGACGCTTCACCGCGTACAGGGTGTTATGCGGATTGGTCACTGCCTGACGCTTGGCCGACTGGCCAACCAGAATTTCGCCATCGTTGGCGTACGCAATGATCGACGGCGTAGTACGCGCGCCTTCAGCGTTTTCGATAACTTTTGCTTTACCGTTTTCCAGAACCGACACGCACGAGTTGGTGGTCCCGAGGTCGATACCAATAATTTTGCCCATCTTCACTCTCCCTAAATTTGAATTTTTTTGCCGTAGCAGTAATGACCAACTACGGCATTTCTAAACGCATGACATCTAAATGGGGGCCTTGCGGCCGATTTCAAGCCTGCTCGTCAATCGATGGCGAAACCGGCGCTGGCGCCTTGCTGACTACGACCATAGCCGGGCGCAGTAAGCGACCATTGAGCTGATACCCTTTTTGAAACACCTTGAGCACACTGTTTGGCTCCAGGTCAGCGCTTTCCTGCATGGCCATTGCCTGATGGTGCTCGGCATTGAAGGGTTCGCCATGCGGATCGATCGCTTCCAGGTGATAACGCTTCAGGGTGTCCTGGAACATTTTCAGCGTCAGCTCGATCCCTTCACGCATTGGGCGAATGCTTTCGTCATCCGGACTGGACAGCTCAAGGCCGCGCTCCAGACTGTCGATCACCGGCAACAGGTCGCCAGCAAATTTTTCCAATGCAAATTTGTGTGCTTTTTCAACGTCCTGTTCGGCACGACGGCGAACGTTCTGCACATCAGCAGCCACTCGCAAAGCTTGATCGTTAGCTGCCGCCAGTTGCTCTTCGAGCTCCTGCACACGTGCCACCAGATCTACGCCTGCAACATCAGCAGCCTGATTAGCGTCTTGGTTCTGCGTATCCATAGTCTGTTCGTCTGCCATAGATTTCTCCTTTCAAACTTCGTCCGCGAGCTCGACTCGCGCTTCTGCCTCGGTATATGGGGTCGCAATTTTCAGGTTCAAGAGCCAAAAAGCACTAACAATTGCCTTTTAACGCCTCGGCGCACCCCACCCGCCCATACAAAACAGCCTAAAAAAGCCTCAATGCCAAGCAAATAGAACTAAGCACAGCCATTGTCAGCACGAAACAAAACACTGTATAAATAACCAGACATTACGTTTTGGAGCCGCTCCCATGCTGGTGCACCTGTCCGTACATAACTACGCCATCGTTGAACATCTCGATCTAGAGCTGGATCGCGGTATGAGTGTAATCACTGGTGAGACCGGCGCAGGTAAATCGATCATGCTCGATGCACTGGGCCTGACCTTAGGTGATCGCGCAGACAACGGGGTGGTTCGCCCCGGCGCTGAAAAAGCCGACATTCTGGCCACCTTCGACCTGCAGGACATTCCCGAAGCGCGTGCCTGGCTGGCCGAGCGCGACCTTGAGTGTGATGGCCCGTGCATCTTGCGCCGCGTCATCACCGCCGAAGGTCGCTCGCGCGGCTACATCAATGGCACGCCATGCCCCCAAGGCGACCTCAAGGCTCTGGGCGAGCTGCTGATCGACATCCACAGCCAGCATGAACACCAGTCGCTGCTCAAGCCCGACACCCACCGCCGTCTGCTCGACGAATACGCAGGCGCCACCGATCTCGCCCGTCAGGTGCTACTGGCCGCACAACGCTGGCGCCAGACCCGCCAGGAGCTGGAGCACCTGTCCAACTCGGGCGATGAACAGCGGGCACGCCATCAGCTACTGAGCTACCAGATCGAAGAACTCGAAACCTTGTCACTCGGTGAACACGAGCTGGAAGAGCTGGAGCAGGAACACAAAAACCTGACCAACGCCGAAACCTTGCTGACCATTTGCCGGCAGGTTGTTGAGCAGTGCAGCGAAAACGACTCAGGCAATGTGCTCAACGCCCTGACCGTTAGCCTGAACCGTCTGGCGAGCATTCATAACAATACCGGCTCATTGAACGAAGCCACCGACCTGCTGGCCAGCGCGCAAATCCAGGTCGAAGAAGCCGTGGGCGAACTCAATCGCTTCATTGATCACTTTGATGCCGACCCCGGTCGCCTGCAGTACCTCGAAGAACGGCTCGACACCATTTACTCGCTGGCGCGCAAACACCGCGTGCAGCCAACCGAGGTCGCCGCACTGCAACAGCGCTTGCTCGATGAACTCGAAACCTTGAACGCCAACGATGAAAACATCGAGCGGTTGACCCATGAGCTAGCGTCTTACGCACGCCACTATCAAGAGTGCGCGCGTGAACTGAGCGACCTTCGCAGCCATGCCGCCACCCGCCTGGGCAGCGCGGTAGAAGAAGAAATCCAGCGCTTGGGCATGCCAGGCGGGCGCTTTGTGATCGAACTGCGCCCAATGAGCAGCAGCGACCCCATGCCTCACGGCCTTGAACACGTAGAGCTGCTGGTCAGCGCCAACCCGGGGCAACCCCTCAAGGCGCTGGCCAAAGTGGCGTCGGGCGGCGAACTGTCGCGTATCAGCCTGGCCATCCAGGTCATCACCGCGCAGACCTCACGCGTCCCCACCCTGGTATTCGACGAAGTGGACGTGGGCATCGGCGGCCCGACCGCCGAGATCGTGGGCCAGCTATTGCGCCGCTTGGGCGAGCGCGGCCAAGTGCTGACAGTCACTCACCTGCCGCAAGTGGCAGCGCAGTGCCATCAACATCTATTTGTGCACAAGGTTCGCGAAAGCGAGACAACCCGTACCGCCGTCTCCAAATTGAGCAAAAAAGAGCGCGTAGAAGAAGTGGCGCGCATGCTCGGCGGCATCGACCTGACCAAAGAATCGTTAGCTCACGCCAAGAAAATGGTCGTCACTGCGAAGAATTTGGCCGCTTAGCGACGAACGGTCACAAAAAATTACATTTCAGACAGCACGAAGGCGACTCAGAGGTCGCCTTCGATCGTTTCGCGAACCGAAATTCGCGCGACATGCTTATTTACCTGACTTGCGTACGTACAGCACCAGGTTGTGATCCACCAACTCAAAGCCATGTTTAGTGGCAATGGCGTGCTGCAGCTTTTCGATCTCTTCGTCGAAAAACTCAATCACTTCACTGGTGTCCACGTTGACCATATGGTCGTGGTGACCACCGTCGGCATCAGCCAGCTCAAAGACTGCATGGCCCCCATCAAAATTGTGGCGGATCACCAGCCCTGCTGACTCAAACTGGGTCAACACACGGTAAACCGTGGCCAGACCGACGTCCTCGCCCGCGTTCATCAGTGCCTTGTAAACATCCTCGGCGCTCATGTGACGCTGATCAGCAGAGTCCAGCATTTGTAGAATTTTGACTCGTGGCAGAGTCACCTTAAGTCCGGCCTTACGTAGTTCGCTATTTTCAACCATGGTTAGCTTTCTCGCGGAAGCGGCTTCGCAGCTTCTCTTAATACGGGTATGATCGGCGTTTACGTTGTCCCAGCCAAGATAGTGGAAGTCGCCCACCGATGCAAAACACCAAGCTCTTGCTAACCAGTTTCACCTTTGTGGGACTGCTCGCACTCGCCGGTTGTTCATTCCCCGGGGTTTACAAAATCGACATCCAACAGGGCAATGTCGTCACGCAGGACATGATAAACCAGTTGCGCCCGGGAATGACCCGTCGGCAAGTGAAGTTTATTATGGGTAACGCCCTGCTGACAGATACATTCCACCCTGATCGCTGGGATTATTTGTATAGCCTGCAGCCCGGCGGCGGTGAACGCCAACAAGAACGCATCAGTGTGTTCTTCAACCAGAACGATCAGCTCGTCAGCCTGTCAGGCGATTTCAAGCCGGGCGTGAGCCGCGACGAAGCGATTCTGGGCAAAGAAGGGTCGACCGAGGTGATCTCACCGACGGATCCGGCACCAGAACCTGCCGAGAAGAGCGAAGTGCCGGCCAAGCCGGGCTCGTTGCTTGATCAAATCCAGAAAGACGTCGACGGCGTTAAAACTGTACCCGTCCCGACGCCAACACCGCTGGACACCCGCGACCAATAATCGCGCGTTGCAAAAAAGCCCGGCATGCCGGGCTTTTTGTTGCCTGCTGAAAAATCGACTTACAGCCCGCTCAATCGCTTGGCCTCGGCCGCTTTTGCAGCCCGCTGACGGCGAATCTCTTTGGGGTCAGCCAACAGCGGTCGGTAAATCTCGATCCGCTCACCGGCCTGCACCACGCGCACCTGCGGATCCATGACCTGCTTGCCAAAGATCCCCACAGGGCAATGCTCCAGGTCCAGCTCAGGAAACGCCCGACCAATCCCTGACGCCAGCACCGCCGCGCGTAACGTCGTGCCCTCAGGCACAGTCAGCGCCAGCAATTGCTGACGCTCAACCGCCGCGTAAACCACTTCAATCGCTATCACAGACTCAGCCATACAGCTGCTTGGCGCGCTGGCAAAACGCATCGACCAAGGTATTGGCCGCCTGATTAAACAAGGGCCCCAAGGTCGCCTTAACGATTGCACCGGCGTAATCAAAGGTCATGTCCAGGCTGATTTTGCAGGCCTTCTCGCCCAACGGCTTGAACACCCAGAGGCCGTGCAGCTTGGTGAACGGGCCTTCTTCCAGGTTCATCTCAATCGACTGCCCCGGCGACAACGTGTTGCGCGTTACAAAGTGCTGGCTCAAGCCGCCTTTGGCCACGCCCAGACTGGCGCGCATCAGCGACTCGGTGCTTTCGATAATCTCGGCCGATGAACACCACGGCAAAAACTCCGGATAACGCGCCACGTCGTTAACCAGGTCATACAAAGCCTGCGCCGGATACGGCAGCAAGGCGGAACGTTGGATATGGGTAGTCATGTCAGCGTTAATTCCACAGCTGGGCGGCAAACACCCTCAGGGTGCCAAGTGGCGCCGCATAAGCGCATCAAGAAAACAATCAGGACGAACAAGGGCAGCATGATACGCGAGGTAAGAAAATTACGCCCAAGCACTCAAAAATGAGGGCGTATTGTCCGGGAATCAAACTACGTGCTCAAGCACACAGGTTGACCGTAGCCGACTTGCTCGCAACTGCCTATAATGCCGCCCCTATGGCTAAACAGAAGAAGCACCCCACAGGGACCATCGCGCAGAACAAAAAAGCGCGACACGATTACTTCATCGAACATCGGTTCGAGGCTGGTCTGGTCCTGGCCGGCTGGGAAGTAAAAAGTCTGCGTGCAGGCAAGGCACAGCTGGTCGACAGCTACGTGCTCCTCAAAGACGGCGAAGCCTGGTTGCTCGGCAGCCACATCTCGCCGCTGACGACCGCCAGCACGCACGTTATCGCCGACCCGGTGCGCAGCCGCAAACTGCTGCTTAACAAGCGCGAGCTTGAAAAGCTGGCCGCTGCTGTGCAGCAAAAGGGTTACGCGTGCGTCTGCCTCTCGCTTTACTGGAGCAAGCACTTGATCAAGTGCGAAATTGCCCTGGGTAAAGGCAAGAAGGAATACGACAAGCGCCATACCGAGCGTGAGCGCGACTCTGATCGCGAGCTGCAACGCGCGGTGCGCAACAAGGGCAAGGAAGACTAAGTCCTGTTGCTTGCTGTTGGCGTACATTCTGTGGGAGCGGGCTTGCTCGCGATTCAGACAACGCGGTGTCTCTAGCACACCGCATTGATCCTATCGCGAGCAAGCCCGCTCCCACAGAGCAGTTCACAACCCATTACGTCGCTCTGCCCGCGCCACGCGCTGAACTTCCTGACGTACTTCCTCCAACACTTCCTGCACGTACATGAGATGGCGGCTCGCAACGCCCCGCGCATCCTCAGCCCGACCTTCCACAATCGCCAGATACAACTCGCGGTGCTGATCAATCAGCATGTCGCGCGTTTCGCTGCGCTGCTTGTACATGCCGCCAATGTTGGTCACCACGTTGCGCTTGAGCAAATCGAATAACCCGCGAATTGTGTGCAACAACACCGCGTTGTGGCTCGCCTCGGCAATCGCCAGGTGAAAGTTGGCATCGGCCTCCCCTTCCTCGGCCCGGCTCACCTCATCCACCCGCGTATAGCAATCCTGTAACCGCTCAAAAGCAAACCGCAGCCGCTCACGGTCCATCTCGGTCGCGCGCAATGCCGCGTAATACGCGCAAGACGCCTCCAGGGTATGGCGAAATTCCAGCAAATCGCGCTGCGCCTCCGGGTTGCTTTCCAGCAATTGCAGCAACGGATCACTGAAGGTCGAGCCCAGCGACGTCGCCACATAGTTGCCGCCGCCTTGGCGGCTGATCAGCAAACCTTTGGCCACCAACTTTTGAATCGCTTCACGCAACGACGGGCGCGACACCCCAAACTGCTCCGCCAGCGCACGCTCGGCCGGTAAGCGCTCACCGGCCTTCAACGTGCCCTCAAGGATCATGCCCTCAAGCTGCTCGACAATATCGTCCGACAAACGGCGCTGACGGATTTGACCAAACCCCATAACTGCTCTCCACGCACCCGACCACGCGCCGGGCCCTCTATTCTCGCCGATTGGCGCTCGCCAAACACCTATCAGAAAAACCGCCTTTTACCCCATCAGTTGCCCTGACAACGAACAGCGCGACTAAAGATTAAGTAGCGGCAAATTGACACACGCCATACAAGGCTTTTAACCTAGCCCACAGCGATTGTAAATTGGTATTACCAATTACCCAAATGCAGTCAGCAGCATCGACCAATAACAATTAGGGGCCACCCCATATGCAAACCTGGCAACAGCTTTACAGCCCGCTCGGCAGCCTCGGCTTGTCCGCACTCGCGGCCGTTATCCCGATTGTGTTTTTCTTCCTGGCCTTGGCTGTGTTCCGTCTCAAAGGGCACGTGGCTGGCAGCATTACCCTTGCCTTGTCGATTCTGGTGGCAATCTTCGCCTTCCAGATGCCGGTCGACATGGCGATTGCCGCCGCAGGGTATGGATTTGCTTATGGCCTCTGGCCGATTGCCTGGATCATCGTTGCCGCGGTGTTCCTCTACAAACTGACCGTCAAAAGCGGCCAGTTCGAAATCATCCGCAGCTCCGTCCTGTCGATTACCGATGACCAGCGTCTGCAAGTGCTGTTGATCGGCTTCTGCTTCGGTGCGTTCCTCGAAGGCGCAGCCGGTTTCGGTGCTCCGGTAGCGATTACTGCCGCCCTACTCGTAGGCCTGGGCTTCAACCCACTGTACGCCGCTGGCCTGTGCCTGATCGCCAACACCGCCCCGGTTGCCTTCGGCGCCCTCGGCATTCCGATCATCGTGGCAGGCCAGGTAACGGGCATCGACGCGTTCAAGATCGGCGCCATGGCCGGTCGCCAACTGCCGCTGCTGTCGCTGTTCGTACCATTCTGGCTGGTCTTCATGATGGACGGCCTGCGCGGCGTGCGTGAAACCTGGCCGGCAGCACTGGTGGCAGGCTTGAGCTTCGCCGTCACCCAGTACTTCACCTCCAACTACATTGGCCCAGAACTGCCGGACATCACCTCGGCACTGGCCAGCCTGATCAGCCTGACCCTGTTCCTGAAAGTCTGGCAGCCAAAACGCACCGCCGGCGCGCAGATTCCGGGCGTGAGCTCTGACGTTGTTGTTACCGCCAGCGCAGGCGGCTTCGGCAAACCAAACAACTTGATGGTTTCGCCTTACAGCCTGATGCAAATCCTCAAGGCCTGGTCACCGTTCCTGATCCTGACCGTACTGGTCACCATCTGGACCCTCAAACCGTTCAAGGCCCTGTTCTCGCCAGGCGGCTCGATGTACGGCTGGGTGTTCAACTTTGCGATCCCGCACCTTGATCAACTGGTGATCAAAACCGCGCCGATCGTCAACGCGCCAACCGCCATTGCCGCCGTGTTCAAACTGGACCCGATTTCGGCCACCGGTACCGCGATTTTCTTCTCGGCGCTGATCTCGATGCTGATCCTGAAAATCGACATCAAAACCGGTCTGACCACTTTCAAAGAGACCCTCTACGAGCTGCGCTGGCCGATCCTGTCCATCGGCATGGTGCTGGCCTTTGCCTTCGTGACCAACTACTCGGGCATGTCCTCCACCATGGCCCTGGTATTGGCCGGTACGGGCGCCGCGTTCCCGTTCTTCTCGCCGTTCCTTGGCTGGCTGGGCGTGTTCCTGACCGGCTCCGACACCTCGTCGAACGCCCTGTTCAGCTCGTTGCAAGCCACCACCGCGCACCAGATCGGCGTCAGCGACACCCTCATGGTGGCCGCCAACACCAGCGGTGGCGTGACCGGCAAAATGATCTCGCCACAATCCATCGCGGTCGCCTGTGCGGCAACCGGCCTGGTGGGCAAAGAGTCCGACCTGTTCCGCTTCACCCTCAAGCACAGCCTGTTCTTCGCCACCATCGTTGGCCTGATCACGCTCGCCCAGGCGTATTGGTTCACCGGCATGCTAGTGCATTAAGCAACAGGGCTATGGTTACACCACGTTAAAAGCGCCGGGGCACGTCCCCGGCGCTCACACTTTATTACCCGGTCTGCCTCGCGGCTGAAGAGGGTTTTCAGCCGCTACTGTGGATCTATAACCGGGACCACCCGGAGACGCCTGATGAGCGAGCTTTTTTACAACGCCGTGCCCAATGCGACCCGTGTCGCCCCACCCCTTCCGACCCCGCGCCATTACCCTGCGCACAAACCCCGCAAGGTCTACTTGTTCGGCACCTGCGTCGTCGACCTGTTCTTCCCCGAAGCCGGGATGGACGCGATCCACCTGATCGAACGCGAAGGCATCGACGTGGACTACCCGCAAGGCCAAAGCTGCTGCGGGCAACCGGCCTACACCTCGGGTTATACCGACCAGGCCCGCGAAGTGGCCCGTGCACAATTGGCGCTGTTTGCCGAAGATTACCCCGTGGTCGTGCCCTCCGGCTCCTGCGCCGGCATGCTGCGCGAACACTACGAAGACCTGTTCAAAGACGAGCCAGACACCTTGAAAAAGGTCCACGCCCTGGCCGAACGCACCTTTGAACTCACCGAGTTCTTGCTGTTTGTGTGCAAAGTGCAGTTCAAGGACAGCGGCGCCCCGATCAAAGTCGCGCTGCACACCTCCTGCTCTGCCCGTCGCGAAATGAACACCCACCTGCACGGCCGCGAAATGCTCGCGCAACTGGGCAACGTCGAGCGCATCGACCACAGCCATGAAAGCGAATGCTGCGGCTTTGGTGGGACATTCAGCGTACGCCTGCCAGATATTTCCGGGGCCATGGTCGCCGACAAGACCCGCGCCCTGATTGAAACCGGTGCACACCAAGTGTTGACCGCCGACTGCGGCTGCCTGATGAACATCAACGGTTCCCTCGAAAAACAGCAAAAAGCCCTGCGCGGTCAGCATCTGGCCAGCTTCCTGTGGCAACGCACCGGAGGTGCACAATGAGTGCGTTGATCCCTGCTGTCGTCATAGAAGACTTCCGCGAGCGCGCCCACGAGGCATTGGCCGACAAACAATTGCGAAATAACTTTCGCAACGCCATGGACTCGCTGATGACCAAACGCGCGGTGTCCTTCAGCGATGCCCACGAACGCGAGCATTTGCGTGCGCTGGGCAATGCCGTCCGCGCCCGCGCCCTGTCCAAACTGCCTGACCTGCTGGAGCGCCTCGAAGCCAACCTGACCCGCAACGGTGTGCAGGTGCACTGGGCCGAAACCGTCGAGCAGGCCAATGACATCGTGCTCTCGATTGCCCGCCGCCGTGCCGCCAAGCAAGTCATCAAAGGCAAGTCGATGGTCAGCGAAGAGATGGAAATGAACCACGTGCTCGGCGCACAAGGTATTGAATGCCTTGAGTCCGACATGGGCGAGTACATTGTTCAGCTCGACAACGAGAAGCCGTCCCACATCATCATGCCCGCGATCCACAAGAACGCCGGGCAAGTGGCCGACCTGTTCCACAACAAGCTCGGCGTTGAATACACCAAAGACGTCGACCAACTGATCCAGATCGGTCGTCGCGTGCTGCGCCAAAAGTTTTTCGAAGCCGACATCGGCGTGTCCGGCGTCAACTTCGCCGTGGCCGAAACCGGCACCCTGCTGCTGGTCGAAAACGAAGGCAACGGGCGTATGTCGACCACCGTGCCGCCAGTACACATTGCCGTCACCGGCATCGAGAAAGTGGTCGAAAACCTGCGTGACGTTGTACCGCTGGTGTCATTGCTGACCCGCTCGGCCCTCGGCCAACCGATCACCACCTACGTCAACATGATCTCCGGCCCACGCAAACCCGGTGAGCTCGACGGCCCCGAAGAAGTCCACCTGGTGCTGCTCGACAACGGTCGCAGCCAGGCGTTTGCTGACAGCGAACTGCGCCAAACCCTCAACTGCATTCGCTGCGGTGCCTGCATGAACCACTGCCCGGTGTACACCCGCATCGGCGGTCATGCCTACGGCGAGGTGTACCCCGGCCCCATTGGCGCAATCATCACCCCGCACATGGTCGGCCTGGGCAAAGTCCCGGATCACCCCAGCGCCTCGTCGCTGTGCGGCGCCTGTGGCGAAGTGTGCCCGGTAAAAATTCCGATCCCGGCATTGCTGCGTCGCCTACGCGAAGAGAACTTTAAATCGCCCGATGCCGTACCACGCATCATGCGCGGCCAAGGCAGCAAGTACTCACGCAAAGAGCGCCTCATGTGGAACCTGTGGGCCAAGCTCAACAGCTCGCCCGCGCTCTACCGCGTGTTCGTCAAAGCCGCTACCCGCCTGCGCGGGCTAACGCCAAACAACGTCGGCCCGTGGACCCAAAACCACAGCGCCCCTAAACCCGCCGCCCGCTCGCTGCACGACATGGCCCGCGAACACATGGCGAAAAAGTCGGGAGCCTCGCGATGAGCGCCAAGCAAAACATCCTCAACAAACTGCGTAAAAGCCTGACAGGCACCACACCCGTGCCTGACAACTTCGACGAAGCATTAGTGACAGAACCGTGGACCTACACCCCGGAGCAACGCATCCCGCAACTGCGCAAGTTGATGGAAGCCGTGCACACCGAAATCCACCTCACCACCGAAGCCGACTGGCCCGCCCTGCTGGCGCAATTGGTCGGTGATCGTCAATTGCCGAGCCTGTTAATCGCCCCAACCACCGCGCACGGGCAGAAAGTGACGGCGCATTGGGCACAAAACCCTGCGCTGCCCCCACTCAAAGCCTACGACCGCCCCGTGGAAGAATGGAAAGCCGAGCTGTTCAATGACACCCCGGCCAGCTTCACCACCACCTTGGGCGCGATTGCCGCCACCGGCAGCTTGATCCTCTGGCCAACGCCAGAAGAACCGCGGCTGATGAGCCTGGTACCGCCGGTGCATTTTGCGTTGCTCAAGGCCAGCCAAATCCGCGACAACTTTTATTCAGTGCAGCGTGAAATGAACTGGACCGCGGGCATGCCGACTAACGCATTGTTGGTGTCTGGCCCGTCAAAAACCGCTGACATCGAACAAGTACTGGCCTACGGCGCCCACGGCCCGAAAGACCTGGTGGTATTAATTCTGGAGGACGCATGAGCCTGCCTGCGACGTTTACTCGTGATGCCGAGCGGTTGATCCCCGACGACCGCCGCTTCACCGACCCGCTTTCCACCCTGGCTTTCGGCACCGACGCGAGCTTTTACCGGCTGATCCCGCAACTGGTGATCCGCGTCGAATCTGAAGACGAAGTGGTTGAACTGCTCAACCTCGCCCGCCGCGACCAGGTGCCCGTCACCTTCCGCGCCGCGGGCACCAGCCTGTCAGGCCAGGCCATCAGCGATTCAGTGCTGATCGTGCTCGGCGACAACTGGAACGGCAAAGTTATTCGCGAGCAAGGCGCGCAAATCCGCCTGCAACCGGGGGTCATCGGCGCGCAAGCCAACGCCTGGCTGGCACCGTTCGGGCGCAAGATCGGCCCCGACCCGGCCTCGATCAACGCCTGCAAAATCGGCGGCATCGTCGCCAACAACGCCAGCGGCATGTGCTGCGGCACCGCGCAAAACACCTACCACACCCTGGCCGGTATTCGCGTGGTGTTGGCCGACGGCACCCGGGTAGACACCGAAGACGCGGCCAACATCGCCGCCTTTCGTCAAAGCCACAGCGCCCTGCTCGACCAATTGGCGACATTGGCCCGCGAGACCCGCGCCAACGCTGAATTGGCTGCAAAAATCCGCCACAAATACCGTCTGAAAAACACCACGGGCCTGTCACTCAACGCCTTGGTCGACTTCGATGACCCGCTGGATATCCTCAGCCATTTGCTGGTCGGCAGCGAAGGCACCCTGGGCTTTATCAGCTCGGTGACCTACGACACGGTCATCGACCACCCCAACAAAGCCTCGGCGCTGATCGTCTTCCCTGACGTAGAGACCTGCTGCAATGCGGTCACCGTGCTGAAAAGCCAGCCCGTGTCAGCCGTCGAACTGCTCGACCGCCGTAGCCTGCGCTCGGTGCAAGACAAACCCGGCATGCCCGCGTTCGTTAAAGAGCTGTCGGCCAATGCCTGCGCCCTGCTGATCGAGTCCCGCGCGGCCAGCCAAAGCTTGCTGCACGAGCAACTGGCGCAGATCATGGCGTCGCTGGCCGACTTTGCGGTCGAGAAACAAGTCGACTTCACCGAAAACCCCGGCGAAAACGCCAAACTCTGGGCGATTCGCAAAGACACCTTCCCGGCCGTCGGCGCGGTGCGCAAAACCGGCACCACGGTGATCATCGAAGACGTGACCTTCCCGGTCGAGCAACTGGCCATCGGCGTCAACCGCCTCATCGAACTGTTCGACAAACACCACTACGACGAAGCGATCCTGTTCGGCCACGCCCTCGAAGGCAACCTGCACTTTGTGTTCACCCAGGGCTTTAACAACCCCGAAGAAGTCGCCCGCTACCAAGCGTTTATGGACGACGTGGCGCAACTGATCGCCGTGGAGTTCGGCGGCTCGCTCAAGGCCGAACACGGCACCGGGCGCAACATGGCGCCGTTTGTTGAGCTGGAATGGGGCAGCGACGCCTACCAATTAATGTGGGCACTCAAGCGTTTGCTCGACCCGCAAGGCATCCTCAACCCCGACGTGGTGCTCAGCGAAGACCCGCACATCCACCTCAAACACCTCAAGCCGATGCCGGCCGCCGACGAGATTGTGGATAAGTGCATCGAGTGCGGTTTTTGTGAGCCGGTGTGTCCCTCTAAAGGCCTGACCCTCAGCCCACGGCAACGGATTGTGATCTGGCGTGACATTCAGGCCAGAAAGCGCGCCGGGGTCGACACCCGCGAGCTGGAAAAAGCCTACGCCTACCAAGGCATCGACACCTGCGCCGCCACCGGTTTGTGCGCCCAGCGTTGCCCGGTGGGCATCAACACCGGCGAACTGGTGAAAAAACTGCGCGCGCGCAGCGCCAACCACCTCAAAGCCGCCAACCTACTGGGCAATCACTTTGCAACCACGCTACAGGGCGCGCGCTTCACCCTGCACGTGGCCAATGGCGCACGCATCCTGCTGGGTGCGCCGCGCCTGGGCAAAATCTCGGCAGCGCTGACCAAAGCCAGCAAAGGCCGCGTGCCGCTGTGGACCAACGCCATGCCGCAACCCGAGCGGGCGATACGCTTCAGCCCGCCGGTTAAAGATGCCCGCCCGCGGGTGGTGTATTTGGCGGCCTGCGTGTCCCGCGTCATGGGCCCTGCGGCGGGCGACAAAGAGCAAACCTCGTTGCTCGACAAAACCCGCAACCTGCTGGAAAAAGCCGGTTACCAAGTGGTCTTCCCCGAGAACATGGACAGCCTGTGCTGCGGCCAGCCGTTTGCCTCCAAGGGCTACAACGAACAGGCTGAACACAAACGCCAGGAACTCATCGGCGCCTTGCTGCACGCCAGCCGTGGCGGGGTCGACCCTATTTACTGCGACACCAGCCCCTGCACCCTGCGCCTGGTCCAGGACTTGGGCGAAACCCGCCTCGACCTCTACGACCCGGTGCGCTTCATCCGCACCCACCTTGTGGATAAGTTGAACTTCACCCCACAAACCGCCCCCATCGCCGTGCATGTCACCTGCAGCACCCAGCACCTGGGCGAAAGCCAGGCGCTGATCGACATCGCACGCCTGTGCAGCACCGAGGTGGTGATACCCGAAGGGATACATTGCTGCGGTTTTGCCGGCGACAAAGGCTTTACCACCCCCGAGCTAAACGCCCACTCACTGCGCACCTTAAAAGATGCCGTGCAGCATTGCAGCGAAGGAATATCGACCAGCCGCACGTGTGAAATCGGCCTGAGCCAACATGGCGGCATCGACTACCACGGCCTGGTCTACCTGGTAGACCGCGTCAGCACCGCTCGTTGAGCGGTGAACAATGTGGGAGCGGGCTTGCTCGCGATACAAACGACGCGGTGGTTCTGAGACCGCGCCGACACTATCGCGAGCAAGCCCGCTCCCACAGAAATGAGGTCAATAGGACGCGCCTGCTTGCACTCAGGCGCGTGCTGCTCTAGTGCGTCGTCAACCCATCCAGCGACTTATCCACATACGCTTTGGCCAACTCCACCAAATGCATGCTCGACAACACCAAGCTGCGCGCATGCCCGCTCAAACCATTCCCCGCCTCACACGCCGAAGCACCCGCGCAGCGCAACAAGTCTGACGCTTGGGCCAAAGCCGCTTCTACATTGACGTTGTCGGGTATGGCATACGTGGCCTGATCCACGTGCCGTGGAGGCTTATGGTCGTGCAGGTAGTAATTGAGGGCGCGCTCGGTGGCCGCGCGGTCTAACGACAGTGCATCGCACTGAACAGCCTCTTGCGAGGGTAAGGCAGGTGGATCGGGGACAATCTTTTTCATCGGTACAACTCCATCATTATTTAAGGAGCTGTCACCTGTCGCTACTAAACGAATGGGTGGCAGCCATGCGCAGGTTAGTAGACCGGTAATGACGGAAACCGGCGCGCCACATGGGCGCCCTGCGCACGGCCACCATAAAACGCAGGCCAAAAAAAACGCCTCGCGGAGGTGGCGCCTTGCGCCGTCAATTTAAACCGGGCTACTAAACCCGACCGCTGATGTGCAGCGATGGGCCGAGACTATGCCCCGAACTGGACAGGCGCAAGCGAACGAGAGTGTCTAGGAAGTTTCATAAGAAGGAAAGGGATCGGGCCTACGAACCGCCTGAAAACGCCCCCTTTTTGGGCACAAAAAAATTCATCAAATACTGGCCAAACGCAGGCAGAACTCGAGAGCGTGGCTATAGTCAATTGGCTTGAGCCCTAACGATTGGGGCCTATAACCGAGCCCGGAGCCACCGGGCCTTACTGTGCACAAGGAGCTTGACCCTATGAAACGTACCGCATTGGCTGGTCTGTTTGTATCCGCTGCAATGTTGGCCTCTCCGGTGTTTGCGGCAGAAAATCTGTGCCAGATCAACCTTCAGAAAATTGACGATGCGATGGCAACGCTGGTAGCCACCAGCGAGAACACAGACACCAACCTGACTGATCAAATCCAAAAGGCCAAAACTGAACAAGCGGCTGGCAAAACCGAAGATTGCATCGCCACCACCACCCAAGTGCTGCAGCGACTGCAAGACCTCACCAAAGGAGGTGAAGGTAAATAGCCCCCTGAGATTGGCCTTCTGCGCCGAATTGGCGTAGACTGCGCAGCTTGCTGGTTACGGCCAGCAAGCATCGGGGCCGTTTAGGATTCGACGCCGGTTGCGAAACTCTAGGTGCATGCCGAGTTGGTAACAGAACTCGTAAATCCACTGTTGCAACTACTTATAGTTGCCAATGACGAAACCTACGAGGGTCAAGCTCTCGCAGCGTAAGCTGCCTTAGCCATCCTCCTGGTACCTTCGGGTCCAGCAATCACTAGGGGATGCCTGTAAACCTGAAGTGATTGTCATATAGAACAGGATCGCCGTGCAGTACGTTGTGGACGAAGCGGCTAAAACTTACACAACTCGCCCAAAGCACCCTGCCCTTCGGGTCGCTGAGGGTTAACTTAATAGAAACGGCTAAGCATGTAGTACCGACAGCGGAGTACTGGCGGACGGGGGTTCAAATCCCCCCGGCTCCACCAAATCCGATACAAAAATCAGGCACTTAGCGATTATCGCAAGTGCCTTTTTTGTGCCTGAATGGGTGGTTTTGACTCGGTTATGCCAGCTTAATGACAGCATCACGGATCAAGGACGAAGAAATGCCGGATTGGCTTACAGCATTAAACTGGGGATCAATGGCGGATTGGGCGAGCGCAGGCGGCTCAGTCTTCGCGGCAGTCGTAGCTCTTACCCTGGCAAAAGAAGTGGGCCGGGTGAAAATCCAAGCCACATGCGGCGTTCGGACTATCGTGGGTGCGGGCATGAATCCAACCAACCTAGCTTCGATAATGGTGACAAATGTCGGTGAACGGCCATTTAAAATCAGCGCAATAGGCCTGAGCCACGGCCTGTTAAAGAAAACACACGGGATCATCAAAATCGGGGCACCTACTGAGTTCTGCGA
This sequence comes from Pseudomonas sp. FSL R10-1350, assembly GCF_009600525.1. Taxonomy (NCBI): domain Bacteria; kingdom Pseudomonadati; phylum Pseudomonadota; class Gammaproteobacteria; order Pseudomonadales; family Pseudomonadaceae; genus Pseudomonas; species Pseudomonas sp. FSL R10-1350. The sequence continues at coordinate 24,940 of NZ_WIVR01000012.1, read as the reverse complement.
TCAACTCCTGCGAACGCTCAATGATGGCGAGCAATCACATTTCGGCTTTCTGTTGGAGTCCAACAGCAACTGGGTCGCGCATCAGGGTCGGAGCTTCAAAAACTGGATCGACCTCATGACATTCCGGGTGACCATCCATTGCACGAATGGCCAGAGCCTTAAGCTTAAACCGGAAAAGCAACTGCGTGATGAAATAGCCAAGCGCATGAAGGCCAACAAAGAATTACGCAATAGTACCGATCGCCAATGATGCTGCAGTATGGGCGGAAACACGTCTCGGGCCTCGCGTTGCAGGGCTTTTAGCGCCTACCTAGAACCCTTGCACCGTTCTCAAGGCTTTGCAGTCAATGAATCCGTGCTAGCTTGAGGTAGTTTTAGACAGGAAGTTCCATTAGATAGAGGTGCTGCATGGGTCTCAATAGCCACGGTAATGAAGAGCTACATGAAGAGATTCAAAACTTGGTGGATGAAGGTCTTCTGGAGGAAGGATCTAAGACCCACGGCATAGCGCGGCACATAGCCGATGTCGGTTATGACAAAGTGACAGATCGGCAGAGACACAATTTTGATCAATATGTAGCGCCACAACTGAAATCCAGGAAGAAGCAGTTGGAGCATCAAAGAATTATGGGCTCCAATCTGGAGTAATCGTGCAGCGTCCTGACGTCCGAACACAATCCCTTTCAAACTCTTCAACGCAGCCCAGCTACGGCGTCATAGCTTGCCTCGCAAGGAAATCCGGCCCGACGGCTTGCTGTAAGCACTGCCGCCAACTCTCCCGCGTACCCATCAGCTTCTGCGAGCAGATCGGCAAGGTCTTCGATTGTCTTGCCTCGCTCGGTAGGGCGAGTATTGAGGATTCTTTTGTCGGCAAGTAGTTGTCCGATATGCTCGCGCAGCCGGTTACTGTCAGCACGCTACAAATCAGCAAGAGCATCATCCTTCTGTTTCTATTCAGCGGCATCAGTGCGCACCTTTTGAATGTCACGCTGGCGTTGCTGCTCGATCGCCCGGACTTCCTCGCTGGCTTTCGTCGCGGCAGTGGCTGTTTTTGATTTGAAGTCAGCGAACTCCTTGCGGACGTCGGCCAGTTGCTTACCGTAACGCCAGGCGTCCACTTTCCATGTGTCAAAACAAGCAATGGCCAGCAGCAGCACAAGGCCCAGCCAGCGCGCCGGGCTCATGCCAGCACCTTCAGCGCCCGGGCGTAGATTGCCGAGCGATCAGCCAACCCGATCAGCCCGTAGTTGATGCACCGGGTGTGGCTGGCTGCGAAGGAAAAGCACATCGCCAGCAGCACCTTCGACGGGTACCGGAAGCTGGTCACGCTTCGTCTGATCCCAGCCCTGGGCGACACGATGCTGGTGGTCCTGAAGCGAAAGGCCGTTCGCGAATGGCTCGACACCCTGGAAGTGAGAAATAAGACGCTCAGCAATATACAAAGCTGCCTGCGCTCGGCGCTGAACGATGCCGCCGAGGAAGAGTTGATTGAGTTGAGTCCACTGGCGGGCTGAACCTATTCGAGGGAGGCCGCGCCGCCGAAAGAGGATGATGTAGATCCATTCAGCCCCGAGGAGCAGCAAGCCGCTCTGGGCGCCCTCTCCGGCCAGGCTCGCAATATGATGCAGTTCGCTTTCTGGACCGGCCTGCGTACCAGTGAACTGGTGGCGCTTGACTGGGGCTACATAGACTGGCTTCGGGAGGAAGTAATGGTGAGTAGAGCAATGACCCAGGCGAGCAAGGGGAAGGCTGAGATCACGAAGACCGCCGCCGGGCGCCGAAGCGTGAAGCTGCTCCGGCCTGCGCTGGAGGCATTAAGATCGCAAAAGGCTCACACGTTCTTGGCAGATGCTGAAGTCTTCCAGAACCCAAGGACGCTGGAGCGTTGGGCGGGAGACGGGCCGATCCAGAAAACGATGTGGGTGCCTGCGATGAAGAAAGCTGGTGTCAGATACCGACGGCCATACCAAACCCGCCACACCTACGCGTCAATGATGCTGTCTGCCAGCGAACATCCTATGTGGGTTGCAAAACAAATGAGGCATAGCGACTGGACTATGATTGCACGTGTCTATGGACGATGGATGCCCGCTGCAGATTTGTCCGCTGGTCAGCGCGCCGAGGGGTTATGGAAAAACCAAACAGAAGAGTCAGCGACGAAAAAGGGGGCTACTTAGCCCCCTTTTTCTCGCGCTCATCACGCTATGCAGCTACAACTCTACGTCGCTTCATTGCGATCGCAATAGATCTCAGCACATCGTCTGCAGCGTTAACAATCTTTACGTGCTTAATAACGAAGTCGAATCCTCGCTCAAGCACAAGTACACCGAAAAGCTCATCAGCAAAAGACTCGGAGATAGACTCTACCGACGCGAGATCGATCACAATCTGCTCATGATCGTGTAACTGCCGGTACAAAGCACTCCGCTCCTTCGAGGCGAGGCTTCGGGAAGCTAGGTCACTGTGCCGAAAGGCAAACGTTTCCATCATTACCCCCTCAATAAATTCATGATATCTCGTACATCTTCAGCCTCAACAACCTTAGCGCCCATGAGACTAGATTCTTTAATGGAAAGGGAAACCGCAACTCCCCTCCACGGCCGCGAAAGCCGTCTAAAACTCTGCCCACCTCGGCGCAGCATCATCAAGCAATCACCCGAGGCAATATTCAAAATTCCCTCATAAGACTTGGCGAGTTCAAGAAGCTTAGCCAATCCTAAGCCTTGGTGATGGTTTCCGTTTCCAGATCTCGCGACTGCGATGCCACCAAAAGGGCTTGATCCAAGGTAATCTTCCGGTACTGATTGCGCCCACTCATCTTCGAGCGTAGCAAGCTTTGACGAGTTCCCTTCCTGTATACACCACTCGACTGCTTCCCTATCAGTAGCGATGCCCTTTGCACCCGCGATCCGAGAGCGTTTCAGCTCCTGGAGAAAACCCATGCCACAATCCGCCAAGGAAAACTCGATGGCGTAGCCTGATCCGTTTTTGATCGCATGACGCTGAGCCACAGAGAACCCCGTGTTAAGGCCGTGCGACCATACGTTGTCGTGCATCTCTCCAACGACGTGGGTCAGCTCTTTAAAAGCCGGACTACCCACGTAATCTTCAGGACCAGCACGCGCAAACGACCTTAAACAACTGTTGATCTGGGCGGTCGCTTTGTCAACATCATCTTGCGATGCAAGCGCTGTCAATGGAGCATAGTTCAGTCCCGCATTCTTGCGCTCATATTGATAATCGTCTACCCCCCAGAGAGCCTTAGCCAGACCGACGGCAGAAAAATACCCTTTGTGATTCTCGTTATCAAAAACGACGGATTTCTGGTTAACACGTTTATGGACTAGATACGCTGCGAAAGCGGCGATGAATCCAGGTGAATAATACTTATCTGGAACCCGATGCTCCGCTTCAGCATCTAGGTGACCGTAATACTTTGGAAGCCAATCGAGGGCCTCGACGAGGGTAGCCAAGCTCATTCCTTTGAATTTATTGTCGGTCTATCATATTGCCACTACTGGCCTCTTTTTCCAAAATGATCTGATACGCGGTTTTGGTGGGCTGAATGTTGCGATGACAGCCTTATGCCAGTCATCAAGCTGCAAGGCCCGTATTACTTAGCTTGGATGCGGGTTCAAATCCCCCCGCCTCCACCAAGTCCGAAAAAAAAGAGGCCCTGAGGCCTAATGCCAGTCAGTTAAGCTGACTGGCATCTTTATTTTCGGGTCGGATATTTTGCTGGGCGCTGCTTCACTGCTCGCGGGAACCACCGATCAGGTCGCCGATGGGGCAAAACATACTGCGGCGCTGATGCCTGCAAATCGGCTAGAAACCCTGGCAAGTTGCCGGGATGGTTCAGTGACGTGCCATGCAGCAAGCCCAAAATCGCCCAACTGCAGGCGGTAAAGCTCATTTCACATGGGTACACACCAGGGCACTGCCTGGACATTTGCACCATCTGATAACGCAATAGGTTGTAACCCAGCTGCACGCCCCACAGCTCTTGCGCAATCATCTCCGGTGTCTTGCTTCGCAGCGTGTACTCTCCCCCCAAAAGTCCTTGTTTGATCTCGCGATAGCCCAGTTCGATTTCCCAACGCTGACTGTAAAGATCGACGATCTCATCGCACGGGAAGCGCAGCGGATCGGTCATGGAGGTCAGCACGCTTACAACCTTTCCCTTGATCGTTTTGCTTAATAGTCGCGCTCGAATTTCTAGCGGCAAGCCTGGCCATTGCTTGCGGGCTTGAGGCGATGTCCGCAGCATGACCAAGGCATCATTGCGCCCAAGCTTGTGCTCAATCTCGTACTGAGTGCCTTTTTTCAAAGGGATCAGCCAGTGTCGATGCTCACCTTGTGATTGCCAGTGGTGCAGCAAGCCCAACGAGTAGAACCCTTTGTCGAACAGGGTGAGCGAATGATCGGGAGTCGTGGAGATCAGTTTTTCGGCCAACTTCATTTCGCTACTGTGGTAGCTCTCGAACGTGCTGCTTATCAGCAGGTGGCTGGTCAGCTCCATCTGACAGACCATTCGAACTTGAGGAAAACTGCCATCGCCGTGCTGGTTAGTAGCGCCGCCATAGTGCGCACGGTTTTGCGCGGTATCCGGAGCATTCCAGACGACACCATCCACGCCAAGTAGCGTTAGTCCCAGCCATTGAGGGTGTTTGGCCTCTTCGTGCCACCGCTGCTGGGTAAGCGTGAAGACTTCGCGGACAGCATCGCTCCCGAGCCGTTGCCGCCCTTGAACAACAGCGCTCGGTGCTACCAGAAGCCGCTTGCCCGGCAGCATGATGTCCATGTGATTCACAACATCCCAAGCCGACATCCGGCGAAACAACGCCATGCCGATGATGCACCACACTAGGCTTTCAAGTGGAAGACGGCGCTTGCGAATGGTCGAGACACCCGCGCTTTCGAAGGCTTGCTTAACGATGTCTGGATCAAGCAAGGCTCCTAGCCCCTCAAGGGCATGTGGCCGCGATGCCATTTCATGGGTAAGGGACAGGGCTTTTGACAGGCGCATAAAAAATCCGATGCTCGTTTCCAAGCATCGGATTTTGCGGCCTGTGGGCTAAAGGTCAATGCGTCAGTCTTAACTGACTGGCATTAGCCTTAGGGCGTCTTTTTTTGTGCCTGAATTTCACTGAATTAAAGGCATTCACACCCCAGCATCAGATAGCCTGCAGGTCCCGCAGCGCTTCTGGATGCTGACTTGCCACCCTCAACAGCGTCTGTGCCGCACCCGCTGGTCTGCGGCGGCCTTGCTCCCAATCTTGCAACGTACGCAGGCTGACCCCTAGAAGCTGCGCAAATGCACTTTGAGATAATCCGACTTTAGCTCTCGCCTCAGCGGCGACCGAAAGTGTCACCTCAGTTGCGCGCACCGCCTTGCCAGCTTTCATTTGGCGAACAGAAGCCAACAAGTCTTTCTGGAAATTTTCCATTTCATGATCCATTACTGATCTCCTCTTTCAATTGATTCAGGAAGGCGATCGGCAGGTTGTCAAACTTCGCCTTGGCGTAGGCGATCAGCAACCATATATGGCCTTCAGCAAGCGCGTTGTAATAGATAACCCGCGTACCACCACGCTTACCCATCCCACCACGAGACCAACGCACCTTACGTAACCCACCGCAGCCGGGAATCACTTCGCCTACGAACGGATTCACCGCCAACCACGCGATAAACTCCTGGCGCTCATCATCACGCCATATGGATTCGGCGTAACGCTTGAAAATTTCGGTTTCGACGATCGTATACATGGCGAAAATATACGGCAAAGCCGTATGAACGTACAAGGCACGCTGGTCGGGTGATTTACGTTCAACGCCGTGCCATCCATACCGTCAAACCTGCTCAAAGCATCTTGCAGCTACCTGATGACCAATGAGGGCGGGGTTATAACGCCTTAATCGCACATCTCTGTGTCGAAAGTTTGGGGGCATGATTCAACCGGCTAGTACTTTTCATACAACACCGACACTTAGATAACTCTCTACACGTGGCACCCAGTACTCACGTACATACTGAGCTAACGCAAATCCCCCGGCCCACCAAATAGCTTTCTGCCAAACACCCAAGAAGCCCGCCCCGTGCGTGCTTTCTTGTTTCTGGCTATCCGCCGCCCTCCCTCTACTCACGCCCGCAATTTATTCCCCCTGCACCAAAACATAATTTGAAGCCGTGCGGGATGCGCAGACACAGTCCCGAGAGGCGATATTCCACTTTCAATCAAGCATGAATTGGACAAAAAGCGCAGCCAATGGACCAATCACGCATAAATTCGTCTTAGCCACCAATTTGTCATCTTTGGTATCAGTTCGATACAGATAGTAGGCAGCCTTAACGTTATCGATGAGGCTGAACCATGCTGCAACGTTCTCTGTACTCGCTGTCCATTTTGAGTCTTTCCATCGTCGCGGCTCACGCCGTCGGGGGTGAAGCCCTTAATACTCCGCGCCTGAGCAGCATGGACAACTTCCGCGACGTGGCCGGCACTACCACTGCTCGCTCCACAGCCCACGATGGGACCCTGCGTGCAGGTGTGTTTTATCGCTCGAATGCGCTGACGCCATCGGCTGCGGATCTGGCCACGCTTGATAGCTTGGGCATCAAGGCGGTCTATGACTTACGCACACCCGGCGAAATCTCGACGGCGCCTGACGCGCCGCTCACTGGCGCTACTTATCAAAATATCGACATCCTCGGTGCCGCCACGTCGGGGGCAAATATCACTACCGCTGCAATCCTTAATGCACCGGATTCTGCTGCAGCCATGAAGTTGATGCAGGAAACCAATCGCGCTTTTGTCGGCGATGCCGGAATGCGCGCGCAGTTCGGTACGCTGTTCAATGAACTGGCCAGCGTTGATGCGGCGCAGTTGCTGCATTGCACTGCCGGCAAAGACCGTACAGGGTGGGCAGCAGCCGTTCTGCAAAGCATCGCAGGCGTCGACAGCGCGACGATTATGAGTGATTACCTGGCGACCAATGAATACTCTGCCGAGCGTATAGCTGCGACGTTGAAAGCCATGCCGCCGGGCATGGCAAGCATCTACGCTCCGTTACTCGGTGTAGATGCGAGCTACCTGCAGGCTGGGCTGGACCAGGTCAGCGCCCAATACGGCAGCATGGATAATTACCTCAAGCAAGGGCTGGGATTATCACAAGAAACTATCTACGTGTTGCGGGCCAAAATGGTCGAGTACAACAGTTTGCCTGGGCAAGCAGGGGTGGTGGGTAACTCGGCGGCTGGTGCGAAGCTGCTACAGCAATTGCAAAACACCCGCTTGTCCGGCACCTACACGGCTTACAACTATTACTTGCAGGCTGCCATCGACAACCAAAATCTGGACGGTGTCGAGTCCACCGTTGGGGGCCAGGTCCACGCTGACGCCGCCAGCTATCTGCTGCGCCAGAATGCTTTGATTGATCAATCTGCGGCACCTTACGCAAGCGGTACCGATCTCAAAATGGGTCAATACCGATTGTGGTCCACCACACTGACAGATTACCTCGGCACTGATGGCTCCTCGCACACTCAAAGCAGTAACGAACACAACCAAGGTTTAATGCTGGGAGCGACCCAGCGCTTCTCAGAGCAATTGAGTGGCCGGGCAAGTGTTGGTTATAGCCAAGGTAAAGTCGGTGGCGCGGGTGGCTCGGTCGACACCGATTTGACCTTCTTCAACCTCGGCGCTCGTTACGCGCTGGAGAGGTTAGAACAGGGCCTTTTCGTCGACGCCAATGCCAGCGCAGGCTATTTCGACTACGACAGCAAACGGGAACTAGGCGGTGGTCTCGGTACTGCCCAAGGGGACAGCCATGGCAAGCTCGTCGGGGCGACGCTTTTGTTTGGCTATCGTGCTCCCGTCAGCGGCATGATTTTCGAGCCCGGCCTTGGTGTACGCATCAGCCACCTGGACCAAGCGAGCTTTAAGGAAAAAGGCAGCGAGTTGGCACTTGATGTCGACAGCAACAAGCAAACCCGCCGCAGCGCCTTGGCCAAGCTGGATGTGTCGTTTGCGCCTATTAGCCTGGGCAATTGGCAACTAGTGCCTGGCGTTAGGGTGGGGTATGAGCACACGCTCGGCGATCGTGACGTGCAAAGCAGTGGGCAACTGCTCGGTCTGAATATCGAGCAACGTGCTGCTTTCGACAGCCGTGATCAGTTCACAGGGGGCGTCAATCTCATGGCCAAACTTGGCGCGCTGAGCCTGGGTGCTGACATGAATGCAAGCGCCGGTGGTAGCCACGGCTTTGGGGGTAATCTCAAGGCCAGCTATGCGTTCTGAGTGACAGGGCAGCGGCCTCGACTCGCGATCAAGTCGCTAGCGTCGAGGCCGCTTGCCTGACTTTACATCGGCGGGTCTAAGACCATATGCACTCTGAAAGTACTGGCAAAATCGGCCGACATTGCTGAAACCAAAGCGCAAGGCAACGTGCGCGACTGACGCTCCTGCCCCGTACGCCAGAGCATCGTAGGCATACTGCAACCGCACTTGGCGTTGATAGCTCACAATGGATACGCCCATAAACCGCCGAAATCCTTCCTGTAAAGAGCGGTGACTGACGTTGCTCAGTCGCGCAAGGTCAACGCCACTGAGCAACTGCTCGGGGTGCGCCTGAATGTACTCAACCGCCAACTTCACATGCCGGGGCGCAATCATCGGGGCAGGCAGCCGCAGTGCTTGAGTGAAGTTGTGAGGCCAGGTTTCCAGTACCGCATCGATCAACATTTCTCGCAGCCGAGAAGGCATCAACGTACCGGCGTGAATCAACGCATCGAACTCAACCCCTGTGGCCATGGCGATCAACCCCTTAACGCCCTGGAGCGCTGGATTGTGCAGATCCACTGTTGAGTCAAAAACCAGCCGCTGCAAAACCGGCTTACCTATTAGTGTCGATAAACGCTCAGTAAGCACCCCTCGATTGAGTGAAATCCCGTGGTGAGCATGGTTATCGATAAACCGCATCGAGCGAATGTCAGCCTTATCAATCGCCAAGCCGGTTTGCGGAGCACCACATGATTCGGACGTGTGATTGAAGACAATCCGGCCCTCGGTGGGAATGACGAAGGTGATCTCATCCACGGGGTCAGGCAAAGTTACTGTGAAATTGCCTTGGTAATGCAGGCGGCGGAAACTAACCCCTTCGTGCCTGCCGTAAACTCCACCAATGATGATATTGGGAGTTTGGGACGCAAGATCGGGGTAACCGTTGCCAAACATCTTTGAGAACCGGGCAAAAAAATCGTCCGACTTGAGGTTATCGGCACGCAAAATTATTCGCTGGCGCGTAGAGACTGAAAACACCTTGGCTTAAACCTTGAGTTATTAACGCTAAAGACTGTTTAAAAGCTAACAAGTACTTGTGACAGGTGTATTGCCGCACATTTGATAGCCAAACTTCACCGCAATAAGCTTTTCAAAACTAAATCGTATGTGTGCCTCCTACGAAAAACCTAATTATTGATTTGCACGCCCCCCCATAGCCAACAGCCACTAGCCCATCCGCCCTAATTGCACTCCCCCCACCCACCCCCAATACTTCCAACCTGCACCCCAACTCAATCCCAAAAAAACCACCCACGGCGGGCGCGGCCTTTAAACCTTAGACGGTGAGCCAGTAGCTAAATCAGGGCCTGCCCCTGCGATGTTCAGTGCGCTTCATAAAGCCCCATCACGCCCAAAAATCATCAAAAAACAATCAGCACTCCCCAGAGGTTGCCATGAAGCTTTTTCACTCAATAACGGTTCTTACAGTTTTCAGCACGTTGTCTATCGGCATGTCCGGGTGTCAGGTGGTCAAGCCTGCGGAAGGTGATCTTAAGAGTCGCGCTCAAACCAGTATTGGTAAGCCGGTTACGGATATTTCGAACATCCGCAACGATTTCAATACGACGTACTTCAGCGTTAAAACCGCCGGCGGGGAATATACGTGTGAGTTGCCCAGCGGCCCGATGGTGGCTCTCGCGTCCATGGGCATGGGGGCAGGCGCGCAGTGCACTAAGCAATAAGCTCGCACTCGCGCTAACCGCTGGTTAATCCGTTTGTTTGCGCGCTAGTTCTCGCAATGTTGTGCGTAATTCTGTCGGGCGCACGGGTTTGGAGAGGATGGCGATATCGTTTTCTCGAAGCTGTGTCTGGATTTTATCGGTGTCGTGCCCGCTGAGTATCAACGCGGGCACCGCCCAGCCGCGTTGTTGGCGCAGGCTGTTGATGCACTCGATGCCGGTTGCGTGGTTGCCCAGGTCATAGTCGGCGATGATGACGTCGCAGTCGCTGCTCAGGTTTTGCCCGGTCAATTCGGCCTGCACTGTACACCCCCAGCGCTCCAGCAGTGCGCGGGTGGCCATTAATACGTTGTGATCATCTTCGACCAGGCAGACTTTCAAGCCTGTGAGCAGCCAGGTTTTGTGCTCGCCTTCTTGAGGGGCAAGGGTGGGCGGCGGCACTGTCGGCGCTAAACCATACAAGCAGACTGACGTGCCGTGGCCGACCCGCGAGCGGATAGCAACTTCAAGGTTCATCAAGAGGCCCAGCCGCTTGACGATGGAAAGGCCCAGGCCAACGCCTTCAACGTCTTTGTCGCGCTGATGGCGCACGCGGTAAAACTCGTCGAAGACTTTTAGCAGGTGCTCTTTATGGATGCCCCGCCCTTGGTCATGAACCTCGATCGCAAGCCCTTGACCGCGTTTGCGCACGCCGATCAGTACCGGGCGCTGAGCACCGTACTTGAAGCAATTGGACAGTATGTTTTGCACCATGGTTGTGAGCAGCACAGGGTCGGCCCGAACCCAATGCGGGCAAGGCCGCAGGCGCAATTCAACACCGGCCCAACGCGCAGCTTCGGCATTTTGTCGTACCACGTCGGCCAAAAAATCCCCCAGGTGCAGGGGCTGAAAGGTGGGCAGTACGCGGCCGTTGTCCAGGGTGTAGAGGTCGAGTATCGAGCGAAAGAGTTGCGAGACGTTGAGGAGCGAGCGGTCGATGCTGTCCACCAGGCGTTGCTCGTCATCCCCCAAGCGGGCTTCGCGCAAGCACGCGGTAAAAAGGCCGATGGAATGGATGGGCTGGCGCAGGTCATGGCTGGCCTGGGCCAGAAAGCGGGATTTTTCCAGGTTGGCGGCTACAGCTTCTTCAGACGCTTTGCGCGTGCGCTCCAGCAAGAGGTGGGCATACACCGGAATCACCGTGCTGGTGATCATCAGCATCAGCACCATAAACGGTTGCGTCTGCCACCAGGGTGTCAGCCAGTAGACGATCATTAACGCCAGCAGCGCCAGCGCCGTGGCAATGGCCAAGTAGCGCGAACCATAGCGCATGCCGTTGCCCAGGTTGATCCAGACCATCACCGCGTAGAGAGGCAGCGCGGCTTCTGCGCCGACGATCAACCCGAACGAGGTCCCGGTGTAGTCGTGAACCATCCCCAAAATCCGGCGCACAGGGTAATGCCCGGGCCAATGAGAAATGGCGTAACGAAAGCCAATGGACGCCAGCAGGAACAGCACGTAATAAAGGATGACAGGGAGATAACGCTCTACTTGGTGCCCTGGCAGAAAGCCCAGCACGCTGATATAGCCAATGGCGCAGAGGGTCACAATGATGCGCAAGTTGGCCTGGTCGAGTTCGGTGTTCTTCTGAAACGTCATACAGAGCATCCTGAACTGAGCATCTGGCAGGCCGTGATGGGCCCTGCGGGTTATCAACAGGCTCGATGCTAAAGCCATCCTTATAAAAAGCCTGACTCAAGGTAAAACACGATATGTCATGCAGAATCATTATTGCCGACGACCACCCGATGTTTCGCGAGGGGATGCTGCGCACCGTGCAACGCCTGTTACCTGAGGCGACGGTCGAGCAGGCGGGCGACTTTCAGACGGTCAAGGCGTTGATACAAACGGGCGAAGAAGTCGATACGCTTATTCTCGACCTGCGCTTTCCCGGTCTGACCTGCATGAGCCTTTTGCATGAGCTGAGACAAACGTTGCGGCGCACCACGCTGATCGTCGTGTCAATGGTCGATGACCCGGCGCTGATCGAGCAGGTGATGGCTTTGGGCATCGACGGTTTTATTGGCAAAAATATCGCCCCGGACGACATCGGGCAGGCGCTGCTGGAAATTCGAGAAGGCAATGTACTGGTTAAATGTGCGCCCTCGGGCTTGCTGCCACTGCACACCCATGTGCTCACCACTCGCCAGCAGGAAGTGCTGCGCCTGATTGCGGACGGCAAGACCAACAAAGAAATTGCCAAAGAACTCTCTATTTCGCCCTTTACCGTGCGTATTCATGTGTCGGCACTCTTGCGCGCCTTGAATGTGCCCTCTCGGGCAGCAGCGGCGGTGAAGTATTCAGGTATCCATTGAGGCCTGACTGTATCAGTGCGCAAGTACGGCGTAAGTAACACAGATGAGCTAATAGCGTGTTCCTAATCCAGCAACGTACGCATGCTGCCCCCGAGAAGCTCCACAAAAACACTTTGAGATAAACCAACTTTAGCCTTTACATCAACGGGGAGGGGAATGTGCACATGCCGACAGCTAATAGGTGCGAGAGCCCCAAATAGGGACGAGTGAAAATGAATTTCTCACGGCATAATGGCATTTGGCAATCACTGACGATTGATTCACTACCAAGGATCCAGCATGCAGAAAATGAGCAAGTACGAGCAACACGCACTCAAGGAAATTCACAACTGGAAAGAGCCTGACATTGGCTGGTTCGGTCAAGCTATGAAAGTGATAAACCAGCCGTTGGACAAAGCTGGTGATCTACTGTTCAAGACACCAGGTGTCGGCCCCGCGATCCAAGGCGCTATCGAAGGTTTGACCAGCGTATGTCACGACGCAGCCCAGTGGAGCGTTCGGCCGGAAGCTATTTTTGAAGAGTTTCGTGGCGACGGGCATAGCACGATTAATACCCATAAAGACATCCACGACTTAGATCTGGAGCAGATCGACAAGGTTGTTGGTTTTCTGGGCGCAAAATACAAGGGCATCGCTCTGGTGGAAGGTGCAGGAGCAGGTGCGGTAGGCATTGCAGGTCTTGCCGTCGATATTCCAACGTTGATTACACTTAACCTTCGGGCAATCGGCGAATACGCAGCCTATTACGGTTTTGATACCTCACGTCAGGAAGAGCGGCTGTTCGCCTTTAACGTCCTTGGACTGGCGTCCTCTCCAACCGACAGTTCCAAAGCACTCGCCATGGCTCAACTGATCAAGATTTCTCAGGATGTCGCGAAAAAGGCAACATGGCAGGAGCTGGAAAAAAGTGTTTTTGTGAAGATCATCCAAGAAATAGCCAAGTCTCTGGGCATACGTCTCACAAAAGCAAAACTGGCACAAACAATCCCGGCCGTGGGTGCAATTGTGGGTGGCGGTTTCAACGCCTACTTCACCATGAAAGTCTGCGACGCTGCTTTCTATCTTTACCGGGAGCGCTTCTTAGCACACAAGTATGGCCCTGGAGTCATTGAGGTGACGGTAAAACCAGCTAAAGATTATGACCCACACTACACCGAAGCCTTAGAAACAGTTTAAGACCCTCAGCAAAGCTGAGGTTGCGAAGTAAAACCTAGCCTCAAAATCTTCGGCGATATTATCTCGATGATCAGGCTAATGCTTTGTCGGCAACGGCTCAGGACGGCTTTACCTAGCAATCCGCTAAATGGGCAACGAGGTACAAACCTGGGAATCACTAAATTCCCAGGTCTTCTTGTGTATGCCCAAGTCCGTCATCCCTTCATCAGCTCGAGAATGACTCTCAGACCTCCTACCCCCAATTGCAGTAGCAAGCCCCAAACAAACAGTTAATAAATGTCGGCACTCGCACCTTTCATCAATCCCCTGTCCCTATGTCTAGCTAGCAAATCTCCCCATGATCAAACCGCCATCCCCCCCAATAAAATCGTTTAAGCAAACGAATCTGCTCGATCCCTCTAGAAAATCACACAATCACAGATGATGGCGCCCCCCCCATATCCTCCATCAAAACCGCCAACCTAAAATGTTAAATAATGTCCGACACTGCCTTTTACCACCTCTACCCACCCGTCTACGCTCCAACCTCAAAGCGCCCTGGCGTCGATCAAAGCAGCAGTTTCCAACATTAGGATTAAGCATGGGAGTGAAGTAACTCGCCCGTTTCAGTGTGCGAAGGACCCAGATCGAGGGACACCCAGGGTGCTGATGACCCTGTAAGAACAATCGGCATTCATAAAAGTGTCACACGATTGTTGCAAAGTTCTCGGGCCCGATCTCACACGGAATTTCTTTGATGAAAAGCTTAATGAAGTCTGCTGCACTGGCTGTTGCTGTTTCTCTCTGCGCTACGTCGGCGGCATTTGCTGCTGAGAGCGTACGTCTGACAGGTTCCGGTGCCAGTTTCCCGGCTCCGATTTACCTGACCTGGTTTAAAGATTTCAGTAAGAAAACCCCTGGTGTCACCGTGGACTATCAGTCCAAGGGCAGCGGTGCGGGCGTTCAGGACTTTTTGAACAAGACCGTTGATTTCGCTGCAAGCGACTCGGCAATGAGCAAAGAAGACATCGCCAAAGTGGCCGAAGGCGTGCAATTGCTGCCGATGACCGCCGGTGAAATCGTCTTGGCGTTCAACCTGCCAGGCAACCCGAAAGAGCTGAAATTGCCACGTGATGTGTACTCCAACATCTTCCTGGGCAAGATCACCAAGTGGAACGACCCACTGATCGCTGCCGCCAACCCTGGCCTGAAGCTGCCGGATCTGCCGATCACTGTGGTGGTGCGTGCTGACTCCAGCGGTACCACCGCGGTCTTCACCAAGCACTTGGCTGCTATCAACCCTGAGTTCAAAAAAGACCTGGGTGAAGGCAACACTGTTAACTGGCCTGCCAGCGACAAGTTCATCAAATCGCCTAAAAACGATGGTGTGACTGCCACCGTTCGTCAGACTCCAGGCGCCATCGGTTACATCGAATACGGCTTCGCCAAGTTGGCCAAAGTAGACTTCGCTCAACTGCAAAACAAGGCCGGCGAGTATGTTGTGCCTAACGCTGAAAGCGGCGCCGAAGCCTTGGCTGCGGTGAAGATGCCAGAAGACCTGGTGGCCTGGCTGCCAGATCCGGACGGTGCCAAGTCTTACCCGATCACCACGTACACCTGGATGATCTTCCGCAAGCACAACGAAAACCCGGCCAAGGCCAAAGCCATGCGTGAAATGGTTGAGTACGGCCTGACTGAAGGTCAGAAAATCTCTGACTCGATGGGCTACATCCCGCTGCCACCGTCGGTTGTTGATCAAGTTCGCAAAGCGTCTGCCAACATCCAGTAACACGCGTGAGGTCTCTCCCGGCAGGCGCTTGCCATGCCGGGAGAGTGTCCCCCCAGCTCCGGAATTAGCCAATGAATACACCATTTGTCGTACCGGTTAATCCGGATTCTGCTTGCCAACCACCGTCCACGAAGGACTTTCTGGTTGATCGCACCTTCCGTGCACTCGCTCGCATAGGGGTCGTTTTGATTCTGGCGTTGGTCTTCGCCTTGGTATTCGAGGTAGGACGCAAGGCCCTTCCCGGCATGGAAAAGCACGGCTTTGACGTGATTTTCGGCAGTGTCTGGGACGTTAACCAAGGCAAATACGGCATTCTGCCGGCTATTTGGGGCACGCTTTACAGTGCCTTTATCGCGTTGCTGATCGCAGGCGTGTTCGGCGTCAGCATGGCGATTTTCCTGACCCAGGATTTTTTGCCAGCCAAACTGGCTGCTGTGTTTCGCACCATCGTAGAACTGCTCGCCGCCATCCCGAGTGTGGTGTATGGCCTGTGGGGCATCTACGTGGTGATACCGGCCATTCGCCCGCTGACCGCGTGGCTGAACACTGAGCTGGGCTGGATTCCTTTCTTCGGCACCTCTTTAAGCGGGCCGGGACTTCTCCCCGCGGCACTGGTACTGGCAATCATGATTTTGCCGACCATTGCTGCTGTTTCGCAGGACGCCCTCACCGCCGTCCCGATGAAAACCAAGCAAGCCGCCTACGGCATGGGCACCACCCACTGGGAAGCGATTCTCAAGGTGATGGTGCCATCGGCCGCCACCGGTATTTTCGGCTCCCTGGTACTCGGCCTCGGCCGTGCGCTGGGTGAAACCATGGCCCTGGCGATGCTGGTAGGCAATGCAAACAATATTTCACTGTCCCTGTTTGCGCCGGCCAATACACTGGCCGCCTTGCTGGCACTGAACTTCCCTGAAGCCGGGCCTAACGAGATCGAAGTGCTGATGTACGCAGCCCTGGTGCTGATGTTCATCACGCTGCTGGTTAACGTGTTCGGCTCCATGATCATGCTCTACGCCCAGCGGGGTCATAAGTAATGACAAACCTCACGTCCCCTACCAAGGCGCTGCCAAGCCTGCAACGTCGGCTCGAAGGCCGCTCGTTGCGCAGCCTGATTTTGACCACGCTGGTGTGGTTTGGCGCGCTGCTGGCCAGTGTGCCGCTGATTTCCGTGCTTTATATGTTGATCACCCGCGGCGGTGCCCGCCTGAGTCTTGAAGTGTTCACCGAGCTGCCACCCACCGGTTTTGAGACCGGCGGCGGTTTCGGTAACGCCCTGGCCGGTACGTTTGTGATGGTCGGTATCGCCGCTGCCATCGCGGTGCCGGTCGGCATCCTGGCTGCCGTGTTCCTCGCTGAGCTGGGCCCGGACAGCAAGCTGGCCAACGCCTCGCGCTTTGCCGCCAAAATGCTCACCGGCCTGCCGTCGATTCTGGCCGGTGTATTTGCCTACGCGCTGGTGGTGATGACCACCGGGACCTACTCGGCGCCAGCCGGTGGCGTGGCACTGGCCGTGTTGATGCTGCCAATCGTGGTGCTGACGGCTGAAGAGTCGATGAAGATGGTGCCCAAGATCATGAAAGACGCCGCTTACGGCATGGGCTGCACCCGCTCACAAGTCATCTGGAAAATCGTCTTGCCCACCGGCCTGCCGGCCATTTTGACCGGTGTGATGCTCGCCGTCGCACGCGCCGCCGGTGAAACCGCGCCGCTGCTGTTTACCGCACTGTTCAGCAACTACTGGATCTACCACGACGGCAGCCTGGCGGTGATGAATCCAACGGCCTCGCTTGCCGTACTGATTTACAACTTCTCTGGCATGCCCTTTGACAACCAGCTCGAACTTGCCTGGGCAGCTTCGCTGGTGCTGGTGATGATCGTACTGCTCGTGAATATCGTCAGCCGTATTTTCGGCAAGCCCAAGTATTGAGATAGGGAGCACCTGATTTTGAACGTATCAACTGCGCAAATAGCCGCTCCGTTTATCACCCAGGCCCCGGTGGTCATGGACTGCAAGCTGGACAAGATTTTCTACGGCAACTTCCTGGCCGTCCGTGACAGCCATGTGCCGATTGAAAAGAACAAGATTACCGGCTTCATCGGCCCGTCTGGCTGCGGTAAAAGTACCGTGCTGCGTAGCCTCAATCGCATGAACGACCTGGTTAAAGGCTTCCGCTTTGAAGGCCATGTGCACTTCCTCGGGCAGGACGTCTACGGCAAGGGCGTAGACCCTGTCGTGGTACGCCGCTACATCGGCATGGTGTTCCAGCAGCCGAACCCGTTCTCGATGAGCATCTTCGACAACGTCGCCTTCGGCCTGCGCCTCAACCGCTATAAGGGCGACATTGGCGACCGCGTCAAACACGCCCTGCAAGGCGCCGCGTTGTGGGATGAGGTCAAGGACAAGCTCAAGGTCAGCGGCCTGTCGCTGTCCGGTGGTCAACAACAGCGTCTGTGCATCGCCCGCGCCATCGCCACCGAGCCAGAAGTGCTGCTGCTGGATGAACCTTGCTCGGCACTCGACCCGATCGCGACCCGTCGTGTGGAAGAGCTGATGGTCGAGCTGAAAAAGGACTACACCATCGCCCTGGTGACCCATAACATGCAGCAAGCCATTCGTGTGGCGGATACCACGGCGTTTTTCTCGGTGGATATCTCCCAGGGCACCCGTACCGGTTATCTGGTTGAGATGGGGCCTACCACCCAGATCTTCGATAGCCCACGCGAACAAATGACCAGTGACTACATCACCGGCAAGTTCAGCTGATTAACAGGCGCCCGCACTTCAGCGGGCATCGGTTTGTTTCAACGTGTTTTTTACTGTTTTTCAGGGATACCAATGCCTGCATCGCGTCGTCTTGATCTGCCAGCCATTGAACACTCACTGCGTGAGGTTCAAAGCGGCTTTGCCGAGCTCAGCCGGCACTTTACCGAGCAGCGCGATCCGCTGACCGACGAAGTGCTCAACAATGTGCTTGAAGGCTATGCGCTGATTGATGACTATGTCGCTCGGGGTGTCGACCTGTTTGACCTTCAGCAACTCAACCTGATGCTGGAGATCAATGCGACCGTGCTGTGTGGCAGCGACCCGCAGCGTCGCCTGGAATACGCTCAGCACCTGTTGGCGACCGAGGAGCATTTCTTCAACAACGTTGAGGGAGGCATAAAGGACTTGTTCAACTGGTACGGCGCGCATCGCAACGAGTCCGTGTGGAAGCGTGCGGCCGGGGTCTATGTACGCATCCTCAGCGAGCCGCAATTGTTTATCGAAGGCAATCACCGCAGCGGTTCACTGATCGTCAGCTATTTGCTCATGCGTGAAGGCTTGCCGCCGTTTGTACTGACGCTGGAAAACGCCGAAGGCTACTTCAACCCGTCATCGGTCATACGCAATTCGGCCAAACATGGCGTCAGAGCGTTGTATGAATTGCCCAAGATCAAGAAGAAGTACGCAGCTTTCCTGGAAGATCAATCACCGGCTCCCAGAAAGTTTTTTCTTAAAGACAAACCCTTGACCGTCATTCAAGGAAGGCACTGATGAACAAGGAATCAACCCTCGCTAACGGCCCTACGGTGGTCGGTCGATTAAAGCAGGCCGTCCAGGCCAGCCTCCCGACATCGCTGCAAAAACGCCAGCGCGTGCGTATTTCGTTTGATATCGATGACACCCTCGCCTGCCAGCTTCACCACTGCGACGTCGAGCAAAGCCGCCTGCCCGATTGCGTCCATCGCTGGTTGGGTGAACCGCTGCGTTTCGGCACCCGCGCCCTCATCCGAGAACTGCGTCGCCAGGGCTGCAGCATTTGGGTCTACACCTCGTCCGGCCGCACCCCGGCCTACATCAAGCGCTGGCTCATGCTGTACGGCATCCGCGTTGACGGCGTGGTCAACAGTGATCGCCACAGCCTTGCGCTGGCCGCTCGCGGGCTTTCAAACGCCCCGTCGAAATTGCCATCGGCCTTTGATATCGACCTGCATGTGGATGACTCCGAAGGCGTGAGGCTTGAAGGTCAGGACCACGGTTTCCGCGTTGTCGTGGTTCACCCTGAAGACGAAAACTGGGCCCGGCAAGTGCTGGACGCCGTCGCCGTGGTCCAGGCGCAACTGGACTGGCAGCACTCGTTCAAACGCCCAGCCCCGGCAACACAAACCGCCAGGGCGTTTTCTTCCTGATCCCTGTAGCCCGCCACTCAGGGTCGCTTCGCAACCCATCGCAGCCTCATGCTTCGGCAGCGACTATAGGGTTCATGCAGCTTTTGTAGGAGCTGACGAGGCACGAAGGCTGCGATGCGGGCCGCAGGACCGCCATTCAAAGTGGCTACGTCCGGCCAACAAGCCGTCGCGGCCACCTCACCATCCCCACCACCAGCGCCAGCAACATCACCCCCAGCGACACCGCTTCGCTCGCCCCCACCCGATGGCCCAGCATCAGCATCGAGCCCACAACCCCGAACACCGGGATCAGCAACGACAACGGTGCAACCCGGGACACCGGGTATTCCCTGAGCAATACATTCCAGCCCCAATAGCAAAAATGCGTCGCGACATAGACCTGAAACAACAGCGACAACACGGCCACCCACTCAACGTGCGAAACAACGCTGACAAACGGCGCGCTGCCGTGCGCCAGCCACGTGAGCGCAAGCAACGGCAGCGGCGGGAACAGACTGGCCCAGACCACAAAGGCAAAGATTTCCCGCACTCTCGACTGCTTGATGATGATATTGCCCACACTCCAGCTAAAGGCACTCACCACCAGCAACCCATAGCCCACCAGCAACCCATGGCCGGGGCTGCTGAGGATGATACTGATCAGCCCCAACACCCCGAACCCTACCCCGAGCTTCTGCCCAACACTCAACCGCTCACCAAACAGCAACACGCCCCAGCCCAACGTGAAAAACGCACTGAACTGAATCAACAGAGCAGCGGTGCCCGGCGGCACGCCCATCTCAATGCCCAGGTTAATCAGCGCCCACAT
This sequence comes from Pseudomonas sp. FSL R10-1350, assembly GCF_009600525.1. Taxonomy (NCBI): domain Bacteria; kingdom Pseudomonadati; phylum Pseudomonadota; class Gammaproteobacteria; order Pseudomonadales; family Pseudomonadaceae; genus Pseudomonas; species Pseudomonas sp. FSL R10-1350. The sequence continues at coordinate 4,643 of NZ_WIVR01000012.1, read as the reverse complement.
CGCCACGCCGAAAATCAATCCATACGCCGCCAGCCATTTAAGGGCGATGGGCGGTCGATTGATAAAAAACACCCACGGTAGCGCCGCCAGCGTAAAGCGCAGCGCGGTGAGCAACAGCGGATCAATGGCCGCAAGCCCCAGTTTAGTGATGGGAAAGTTAAGCCCCCACATCGCCGTCACGGCGATGGCCAAGGCCAGGTGTTTGTTTTGCATCGTAATGGCGTCCAGTCGTCAACGCGGATGCCTGTCTGCATTCGCTGGACGTCACTATGCGCAATACGCGACATGGCCCGCTTGCACTGCAAGGTCAATATTCATTAAATTCGGGCCATGCGCGAAATAGACATAGATCCTTACGAAAACACGCCCCGTGATGCCGTCGTCACAGCCAACAACTACCCCGACGGGCAGCACTTTGCGCTGCACACCCATCAACGCGGGCAATTTGCCTATGCCGCTTGCGGCGTGATTACAGTGTTCAGCGGCCAGGGCAACTGGGTGGTGCCGCCGCAACGGGCGATCTGGGTGCCGGCGGGAGTGGCTCACGAAATGACCATGGCCGGGCCGGTGACCATGCTCAACACGTACATTGCCAACCCGGCCGCCGGGCAACTCGCCCTGCCCGGCCACTGCCAGGTCTTCGGCGTTTCGCCCCTGCTGCGTCAGTTATTGCTGCAAGCCCAGGACATCCCTGCACTGTACGACGAGACCCAGCGTGAGGGCCTGCTGATGCGCTTGTTGCTGCACGAAATCGCCGCCATGCCGCCCTTGTCCCTCAACGCGCCCCTGCCCAACGAACCCCGGCTTGCACGTGCCTGCCGCCACTTGCTGGCGCAGCCGTCACTGGACATCGGGATCAACGACATGAGCCGACAAGTGGGCATGAGCCGCCGCACCTTCACCCGGCTGTTTCGCCAACAGACCGGCATCAGTTTTGTCGAATGGCGCCAACAAGCCTGCTTATTGGCCGCAGTGGTGCGCCTGGGCAACGGCGAACCGGTCACACGGGTCGCCACCGACTTGGGCTACAGCAGCCCCAGCGCGTTTACCAGCGTGTTTCGCAAAGTCTTGGGTGAGGTTCCGAGCCGGTATTTTGCGCAATAGCACGAGTAGGACAATACAAATAATTTTTTGTATAAATCCAAAAAATGACCAACAACATGAATTTTTATTTGTATTAAATAGAAGGTCTCTTTTTCTATGACCTACAATACAAACAAATATTTGGCTTAAAGCTCAAAACAGCCATTACACAAAGGATTATTTACCTTATGCGTATTCAACGCATGTCTGACGAAGCCATTGCCATTCAGTTGGGTAAAGCCATCCGTGAGCGTCGATTGCGCAAAAACACAACCCAGGAGCAACTGGCTGAAGCCATCGGTGTCAGTACGCCGACCCTGCAAAAACTTGAAAAAGGCAAAGGCACCCTTGCCGTCCTGATTGCGGCGTTAAGAGAACTCAATGCTCTGGAACTGCTTACAGCGCTGACTAGTCCTGCGCCAGCCAGCCCTTTGGCAGCGTCTAAAACCCCTTCTTTGCGCCTCAGGGCTAAAGGCCGCCCAAAAAATGCATCAAAGGATGTAAGCCAGAAGTATCCGGGCAGCACTACAGGCAAACTGCTCTTCCCTAAAATAACAACGAGAAAAGACCATGGCGAAAGTCGCTGAGGTATGGATCTGGGACAGGAAAGTAGGCGCCGTTCTCTGGGACGAAACACGTCCGGTTCCGACCGGCACGTTTGAATTTGAGCCAGAGTTTTGCTTGATCGGCCTGCAACTCGCCCCGCTTACGATGCGAGCCGAACCTGAAGTGATCTACGAATTTGCATCGCTTCCAGACAAAGCGTTCAAACGCCTGCCGCCATGCTTGTCTGATTCATTACCGGACGACTTCGGTAATGCAGTGATCGATAGCTGGCTGGCCACCCAAAACCGGGACCCCAAGACTTTCACTCCGGTCGAGCGCTTGCTCTACATCGGTAGCCGCGGCATGGGAGCCCTTGAATACAAGCCTGCTGCATTGAAGCCGGCAGACACCATTGAGCGCCTGCAGATAGATACACTGGTCGACCTTGCCGGCAAGATTCTGGCAGACCGCCATGACCCACTCGACGGCCTGCGGCTCGCCCCCCAAACAGACCGCGAAGACGAGGCGTTGAAAAGTCTGTTTAAAATTGGCTCATCTGCTGGCGGCGCACGGGCCAAGGCCATTATTGCCCTCAATGAAAAAAGCGGTGAGATTTGCTCCGGTCAAATTCTGGCGCCAGAAGGCTACAGCTATTGGTTGCTCAAGTTTGATGTCGACCAAAAAGAAAACGCACTGGGTGACCCGCAAGGGTTCGGTAAAGTCGAGTATGCCTACCATCTGATGGCCAAGGCCGCAGGGATCGAGATGACCGAGTGCAGGTTGCTACAAGAGGGGGCGCGGTCTCACTTCATGACCAAGCGCTTCGATCGAATGGAAGACGGCGACAAGCTGCACGTCCAGACCCTGTGCGCGATGGATCAGGCTGACTACAACGCCCCTGGTAGTTACAGCTATGAATCGGCGCTGATGGTATGTCGTGATCTGGAGCTGAGTCGTCTTGAGCAAATTGAGCTCTACCGGCGCATGGTTTTCAATGTCTTGGCGCGCAACCAGGATGACCATACGCGCAACATTGCATTCATGGTCTGGCGCGACGGTATCTGGAAACTGACGCCAGCCTACGACGTCTGCTGGTCCTACAATCCCAACGGAGACTGGACTGCCAAACACCAAATGACACTCAACGGAAAGCGGGATGACTTTGTGCTCGACGACCTGCTCAGGGTCGCGACTCATATCGCCAACTTTAATCCGCGAACAGTCATCAAAAAGGTTGCTTCAGCCGTCAGTCGCTGGAAAACCTTTGCGACTAAGGCGCAGGTTCCAGACGCGCTTATCGACCAAATTGCAGCGTCTCACCGGCTTTACCTGGCAAAAGACCTGTAACCCGTCCTCTGAGTGCCGCCACTCAACACTCCCAATACAGGGGCTGTAAGGCGACGATCTTAACGTCGTTTAACGGCCCTAAAAGTCCCCCACATCACTGCGCCGTGCTTCCCCCCTCACACAGCCCCAACCCCTGAAAACGCGCCTCAAAATCCTCCGCCAACTGCTCCAGCGTCACACTGCCAAGGCGTTCGATCAGCAGTGCTTGAGCGGCATCGAAAGCATCGGTAAGGGCGGCATTCACGGCTTGTTCAACCAGGCATTCCGGGTGGTCGGTGGATAGGCCAATGGCGAATAGCGAGGCCGAGCCGAGGGCTTCGTGGATGTCCAGCAAGGTCATGTCCGCCAGCGGTTTGACCAGAGTCCAGCCGCCGCGATGGCCCTTTTCTGAGCGTACGTAACCTTGCTCCTTGAGTAGGGCCATGGTGCGCCGAATGACCACGGGGTTGGTGCCCAGCATCTGCGCAAGGGTGTCGGAGGTCGCCGGGTGTTCGTGGCGCGCCATGTGGATCAGGACGTGCAGCATGCGGGACAGGCGGGTGTCGTTTCTCATGGGCGTTCGTTTCAAGCGTGAAGGTGCGCAGAGTATCGCTCGCCACACTAAAAGTTACGAGAGTGTTGACACGCCCACTTCACGTAACTTACGTTGTGTCGAGAAATCTTCGAGGGGTCGAAGAGATAACGGGAGGCGTGATAATGGTTTACGACGTAGTGATTGTGGGTGGGAGCTATGCCGGGCTGTCCGCGGGCTTACAACTGGCGCGGGGACGACGCAAGGTGTTGGTGATTGATGCGGGGCTTCGGCGCAATCGATTTGCCCAGCACTCGCACGGGTTTCTCGGGCAGGACGGTCGCGCCCCTGGCGAGATAGCCGCTCAGGCGCGAGCGCAATTGCTGGCGTACCCGAACGTTGAGTGGGTCGATCAATCGGCGGTCAAGGCCGGACAATGCGCTGAAGGGTTTGCCGTGGTGACGGCAGACGAACAACGCTTTGCGGCGCGGCGTTTGATCATTGCCACCGGCATGGTCGATGTCCTGCCAGAAATCCCGGGGCTGGCAGAGCGCTGGGGCAAATATGTATTTCACTGCCCGTACTGCCACGGCTATGAACTGGACCGCGGGCCGATCGGGGTGCTGGCAGCCACGCCAGTGGCGTTGCATCAGGCGCTGATGCTGCCGGATTGGGGCCCGACTACCTTGTTTCTGAATGGTGTGTTTGAGCCCGACGCCGAACAACTGGCCAGCCTCGAAAAACGTGGGGTTACGCTGGAACGCGAGCGGGTTGTGTCCATCAGCGGCCACGCGGATGTAACGCTGGCCAGCGGTCGTGTGGTTGAGTTGGCAGGCGTGTTTACCCAGCCGCACATACACATGGCCAGCCCGTTGCCCGTGCAACTGGGCTGCGAGTTCGAGGCCGGGCCGATGGGGGATTTCATCAAGGTCAATGCCACCCGCGAAACCAGCGTGCCAGGTGTATTTGCCTGTGGCGATGCAGCCGTGGCCGCTGGCAACGTGGCCATTGCCGTGGGTGATGGCGCGCGAACCGGCGCGGCGGCGCATCAATCACTGATGTTCCGCTAACCCCAACACCCCTGTAGGAGGGGCCGCCCCGTCTTCGACGCCGCGCTGTCGCGCAGCAAACTGGGTCTAGAGTTGAAGAGCGCGCG